>NZ_JADEXI010000246.1:0-6596 GCF_015207185.1 Microcystis sp. LEGE 08355
GGTCGGAACCCCCTAAGCCGAGTTTTCAAGGTGCTGCGCCGTCCACTTGGTTTTCGAGACTGGCCTTTTAATTCTAACGTAAAGCCAACCTAGAACGGCGGGGTTTCAGACCCAAAATTTCCGATGAGGTTAATGCGTCCCCGCTCATAACGACGACGAACCACATCTTCAGGAATATTATGACCGCCACTGGCTACCCTTCTGTGAACTCTCTCTAAAGCTAATTCTGGACTTTGTAGCCAAAAATAAATAAGATTGAGCCTATAGCCAGAACTGCGACAGTCTCTCAAAAAACGGGCAAAATGTCGGGCTGCCAGGGTGCTTTCAAAGGCAAAATCTATTCCTTGGCACTTCAGTGTTACCAGCCTTTCTAACATCAACCGTCCTGCTTGGATAGCAACCGACTCAGGATTAAAAGGTGAGAGTCCGGCGGCAATTTCATCGGCGTTAACGTACTCGATAACGCCTAAAAAGTTGGGTAAAATTTTTTTAGCGACGGTGGTTTTCCCGGAACCATTGGGGCCACCAATTAGATAAACGTCAGACATGAGGGAAAAGCTCGTCCTCCAGATTATTTTGAGATAACCTCGAACTAAGTACCAGTGGTACCAGTTTACCAGAAGTGGCTACTCTCCTAGATGATGGTAATCTGAGAACATTTGGCGATGACGGTTGCCAAGAGGTTTTCACTAATCTCGATGGACTTCGTTACCCTAAAAAATCCTGTATTTTTTAACAAGTCAGACTAAATCTTTCAAGGAGGACTTTAAAAATTGCCTTGGCATAAGTTGCTATTTGAGAGATAAAAATATAGAAGCAGCTGATTATTTACTAACCTACTTTTTTTAATTTTTAACGGGTTAGGGCTGGGATATACTGAGATTGTTGCTTATAGATCACTACTATGGGACGTTTAGCGCTGATCAGCGTCACTGACAAAACCGGAATAGTTGACTTTGCCCGTCAGCTAACAGAAGAATTTGATTTTGAAATTATTAGCAGTGGAGGAACCGCCAAAACGCTCCAAGCAGCGGGAATTCCCGTGATTAAAGTGGGAGAATATACAGGATCTCCTGAAATCTTGGGCGGAAGGGTGAAAACTCTCCATCCTCGCATCCATGGCGGTATTTTGGCTAGACGGGATTGGCAGTCAGATTTAGCGGAAATGGAGGCTAATCAAATTCGTCCTTTTGATTTGGTGGTGGTTAATCTCTATCCCTTTGAACAGACGATCGCTAATCCTGATGTTACCACCGCTCAGGCGATCGAACAAATCGATATTGGTGGTCCGGCGATGTTACGCGCCTCGGCTAAAAATTTCGCCCATTTGACTGTCATCAGTAACCCGAAGTATTACGAGCAGTATTTAAGCCAATTACGGCAAAATAACGGCGAAATCTCCCTGGAATTCCGTCAAAAAATGGCGGGGGAAACCTTCGCTTTAACCAATGCCTACGATGGTGCGATCGCTGCCTATTTCGCCAGCTTAAACGGGGAAACGACTCGCTTTAATTTGGCGGGAAATGCCCTACAAACCCTGCGTTACGGCGAAAATCCCCACCAAAGTGCCACTTGGTACGGCAGCGGTACAATGGCTCAAGGTTGGGGAAAAGCGACCTTATTACAGGGAAAAGAACTAAGTTATAACAATTTAGTCGATTTAGAAGCAGCCCGCCGTTTAATCGCCGAATTCGGCAGGGAAGAACCGGCTGCCGCTATTTTGAAACACACTAATCCCTGTGGAGTGGCGATCGGTGGTAGTTTAGTGGAAGCTTATACTAAAGCTTTTAACGCCGATGCTATCTCGGCTTTTGGGGGTATTGTTGCCCTAAATCAAGCCATAGACGAAGCAACCGCTAAAGAATTAACGAAAACCTTCCTAGAATGCGTGGTTGCCCCCGATTGTAGTCCCCAAGCCCGGGATATACTCGCTAAAAAGTCAAAAGTGCGGATTTTATTGCTGCCGGACTTAACCACGGGAGAAAAACAAACAGTAAAAGTTATCGCTGGCGGTTTTCTAGTACAAGCGGCCGATGACGTGGTGGAAACTCCGGATGAGTGGCGAGTGGTGACAGAAAAACAACCCACTGCCGCACAATTAGCGGAATTACTGTTTGCTTGGAAGGTATCTAAGCACGTTAAATCTAACGCTATTGTGGTGACAAAAAATCAAACTACTTTAGGCGTTGGTGCGGGGCAAATGAATCGCGTTGGTTCGGTGAAAATTGCCCTTGAACAAGCAGCAGAAGCGGCTAAAGGTGGCTATTTAGCTAGTGATGGTTTTTTCCCCTTTGATGATTCTGTTCGCACGGCGGCCCAGTTTGGTATCGAGGCAATTGTTCAACCCGGAGGTTCTTTAAAAGATCAGGATTCGATTAATGCCGCTAATGAGTTAGGTTTAATTATGGTCTTAACAGGCATTCGTCATTTCTTGCATTAATACAAAGTTAGGGTGTGTTACTGTTTAAATTAACGCACCCCAACCAGTTATTAATTATCGGTTAATTTCCCCTATTCAATAACTATTAAAAGTGTCAAAATAATAGTAAAATTTTGTGACAAAGTGCAGTCAGATATAAAAATCTTTGCTAGAACTCTAGAAGGCTTCTGTGATCAGTCTCCTTAAAAGAGATTGTTGGCAGTAAGCTCATCTGGTTAACAGGCTTTTGGGTGTGATATACAGAAAGTTGACCCATATCGTTACTCTGGAGAGTGTTATATAGAAAGTTGACCTGTAATATGTAGTTATGCGGCAAGTCCTCGGTTAGGACAGTGGCTTGAAGTTGCTTGCGGGGCATTCATTGACGATAAAAATTGCTTGGCATGGATAGCTGTAACGACAATTTATAACTACAATTGGTTATTGTAGCTGTCGTTCGGTTATGGAATATGAATGGGATGAAGCAAAACGTCTTGCTAATCTTCGTAAGCACGGAATAGATTTTACCGATGTTCCAGCCGTGTTTGAGGGGGATATTGTAACGGTTGAGGATGATCGTTACGGTTATGGAGAGCAGCGTTTTGTCACATTCGGTTTGTTGCAAGGGCGAGTGATTGCCGTTGTCCATACAGAACGTGAGGATTGCACCCGTATTATTTCTGCAAGAAAAGCGACGAAATATGAACAACGAACCTACTTCGAGCAACTCTCAAACTGATTGGCAACGATTGGATGCGATGAGCGATGAAGATATTGATTTATCAGATTGTCCAGAGATTACGCCAGAAATGTTTGCTAAGGCGGTAGTGCGGCGGGGTTTACCTGCTACAAAAGCCAAGGCTCAAGTTACACTCCCCATTGATAGCGATGTATTAGAGTGGTTTAAGTCTCAAGGGCGTGGCTATCAAACACAGATCAATCAATTGCTACGAGCGTATATGGAGGCACATCAATAACAGGCAGATTCATGTTTTTGTATTTTAAAACAAGGATGGCAGCGGCATAACAAGGGATTTACCATACCTTATTAGACTGAAAACCGCTATAACAAATCACCGCACCCGAAATAATAGTGAAATTTTGTGACAAAGTGCAGCCAGATACAAGGATCTTTGCCATAATTCTGGAAAGCTTCTATGATAAGTCTCTTTAAAGTAGATTGTTTGCAGTAAACTAATCTGGCTAACACGCTTTTGGGCGTAATATAGGGAAAGTTTCTTGCGATTGCTCCATTTGAGAGTAATAGGCGGAAAGATTTTTTTTTAACAAATGTGTATTCGGCGTGATATATGGAAACTTTCCGTCTAACATATAGTGATGTTTTCAAGAGAAGAGAAGAAATGTTATCAACACTTCTAAGTAAACCTGTACAAAAAGCTCAAGAACTACCAGAAGCAATTCAATTGGAAGGCTGCCTCGACGCAATAATTGCCGGTAAGCCGGTTCATTTTCTGGATGGTGGCCTCCGATGATTGCTGCTCTCGATGTCCATTACACCGACACTGCGGCACACGCTGCCGCAATTGTGTTCAAAGAATGGCAATCTGAGGAACCAATTGCCAGCCGCACGGCGACCGAAGAACCTGTGGCGGCATACGAACCAGGAAAGTTCTACAGGCGGGAATTGTCGCCGCTGCTGAGGGTGATCACGCAGATCGGGTTCGACGTACACACCTATGTGATTGATGGCTATTGCCATCTCTCTCGTGACCTTACGCCAGGTTTGGGTGCGTATCTGCACCGTTCGCTGACGCAACCCGCCGTCATCGTCGGCGTTGCCAAGAACCGTTATCGTGATTCGGAACACGCGGTCGAAGTGTTCCGCGCAAACAGCAAGCGGCCTCTCTTTGTCACAGCAATCGGCATCGAATACAACGTAGCTGCCCAACACATTCAATCAATGGCTGGGCAATTCCGAATACCCAAGATGCTCAAGGCCGCTGATGGTCTTGCACGGAGACTGAAATAGTGCGATGCCGAAGGCACTGCATAGTGCGATGCCAAAGGCACTGCGTAGCAGATCGCCGATCTTGTAGAGTGCGTTCCCTAATCTGGCTCCTACTGCTCCACCGATCGATTTTGGGGAACGCACCCTGCACATTGATTAAAGTTGTGAGTTTAAGTGCGATGCCGATCTTGTAGGGTGCTAAAACGCGCGTGTAACGCACCTTTTTCAAGTCAGCTATAATGTCGGTTAGACAATGCTCTTATGAGGCGTTTAACCATCAGATATACATTCATGAGCATATTGTTCAACCAGTAATTCGATTATTTTTTCATAAGGAATTTGCTTTCGATCTGCTTGAGATTTAAAGAAGCTTACACTTTCTTCTGTTAATTCTAATGTTACTTGATTAGTTTTGGTTTTATCTTTAGGAACTAACTGGTCTGGAGGCGGTAAAAAATCTTTAACTACTTGTCCCAGTTCCATTGGTTCATCAGTATAAGTTATTTTGCTGTTCATATAGTTTACGTCCTTTTCGCCAATAACCAGCTCCAAAAATTCTAACTTTTCCTTCCCGGTAAGTAAAGCGCACTGTGATGATTCCTTCATTAACTTGCCCCATACAGTAAAATCGATTTTCTTCTTGACTGTGAGCCAGATCTTGTACGATAACTCTGTTGGGGTCAAAAAATGCGTATTGGGCTAATTCAAAGGAAACATCGTGTTTCTGTTGGTTTAAAAGATTTTTATCTTCATCCCATTCAAAGCTTTCATCCATAAGCGGAGTTGATCAGCCTAATCACCATAATTTTAACATATTAAGAGGGATAAGCAAATTGCGAAATTTTGTCTCGCTCCCGTCTTCCTAGAAAAGAACCGAGGCTTTAAAGAACATGAGTTGAATCAAATTGATCGGCTGCTGATAGAACATCAAACAACATTACTAGATACACCGACCGTAAATCAAGTGCGATCACTGATCTGGTAGCAAGTAGCTTAAGGTTTGAGGGCCAACTAACAAAGATATGCCCAGAGGTGGGTTAGTCATCTATCGGATTAAAATGTAAAGAGAATAATCACCCATACTTCAATCTAATATCCATCCTATGCAAATTACCCTCAACCTTGATGAATCGCTTCTCAAGGAAGCCTTTCAACTGACTAACCTCACCACCCAAGAGGAACTAATGAATCTTGCTCTACAAGAATTCGTAAAATCCCGCCGTAAGAAAAACCTTCTCGACCTTGCCGGACAAATTCAATTTGCTCCAGATTTTGATTATAAAGCCCTACGTGAAACTCGTCATGTTGCTGATTGACACATCTGTGTGGATCAGCGTCTTCCGCGATCGCAGTGGTCAAGTTCGCCAGCAACTGGAAACGTTAATTGCAAATCGTGAGATTTTACTCACCCGCTTTACCCAGCTTGAACTGCTTCAAGGGAGCTTAAACGAGCAAGAGTGGACAATCCTCTCTACTTACCTCGAAGTGCAGGATTATGTTGAACTCAGGCCTTCTTCCTGGCAAGCGGCTGCACGTATTTACTATGATCTGCGTCGTCAAGGATTGACTGTTCGCAGCCCAATTGATTGCTGTATTGCTCAAGCGGCACTGGAAAATGATCTGCTTCTGATTCACAACGACCGTGATTTTGAAACCATTGCTCAAGTGCGATCTCTTCAAAATCTCCGTTTTCAGCCCTAGGGTGCGTCCCCTAATCTGGCTCCTACTGCTCCACCGATCGATTTTTGGGAACGCACCATGCCCATTGATTGAAACTGTGAGTTTAGTTGCGATGCCGAAAGCACTGGTTGGTCTATCGGCGCGTTACGAGGGCAAGCCTAATCGTAATCAAATTCAGAATGGTACAGTCACACGAAGGTGGCATTGGAACAGTGGAAGAATGCAAACTAAAACCTGGGCTTGGAGCGCAAATTGGTGAAACTATCTTCATCGAAAATTTTGGGTCTGAAACCCCGTCGTTCTACGACGGCTTTACTGTTAAATATTAGCACATTTACGAAATATATGCTAAAATGTGAGACATGGAAAAAGCCTACTCGTTTCGATTTTACCCAACACCAGAACAAGAGTCGCTATTGCGGCGCACTTTGGGCTGTGTAAGATTGGTTTACAATAAAGCTCTCCATCTCAGAACACAAGCTTGGTACGAAAGACAAGAAAGAGTAGGATATACTGAAACTTCTTCAA
>NZ_JADEXI010000247.1:0-6568 GCF_015207185.1 Microcystis sp. LEGE 08355
AGAGACAGTAATTTAGGTGTAGGGTGCGTATTTGCGGCCATCAATTCGGTCAAAAAACCAAAATTAACAAGCCGCCGTAACGCACCACCTCTATTATTAAATCGGTGTGTTACGCTATCGCGCTTCACACCCTACAGGCTAATCTTTGTGTTCTTTGTGTCTCTGTGGTTATGATGAATCAATCAACTCCCAATACTAATCAATCTATCCCCGTAGAGATAATTGCTTCCCGTAACTTCATTGATTGGTTAGAGTCTCAGCAGATTAGTCTGGCTTTTACTACCTATCAAAGTTCTCGACTGATGTTTTTAGGAGTTAACCCCCAAAGAGGGATGTCGGGATTTGAGCGGATATTTGACCGCGCCATGGGTTTATATACTACCCCAGAAAGGATTTATCTTAGTTCTCGCTATCAAATCTGGCAACTAGATAATGTGTTATCATCCGAACAGCTTTATGATGGTTACGATAAACTTTATATCCCCCGCATTAGTTATACTACTGGGGATTTAGATATTCACGATTTGGCAATAGAAAATCTCTCTGAAAGAATTATATTTATCAGTACCACGTTAAATTGTCTGGCGACAGTCAGCGATCGCCATAGTTGTATTCCCCTATGGAAACCATCGTTTATTTCCGCTTTAGTCAATGAAGATCGTTGTCATCTCAATGGTTTAGCTTTGGTAGATGGGAAGGCGCGTTATGTCACCGCTTGTAGTCAATCAGATGTGGTGGATGGGTGGAGAGACAGAAGACAAACTGGCGGTTGTGTCATTGATATTCAGTCTAATGAAGTGATTGCTACTGGTTTATCTATGCCTCATTCTCCCCGATTTTATCAGGGTAAGTTATGGTTATTAAATGCGGGTACGGGTTACTTTGGTTATATTGATCAAGACAAAGGCATTTTTGAGCCTGTTACTTTTTGTCCTGGTTTTCTGCGCGGTTTAGCATTTGTCAGAAATTATGCCATTGTTGGATTATCTAAAAATCGTGGGGTAGATAAGACTTTTTCGGGGTTAATCTTAGATGATAATTTAATGGCTAAAGAAGCAGAGCCTCGCTGTGGTCTGCTAATTATTGACTTGAAAACAGGTGAAGTTGTTCACTGGATACGCTTAGAAGGTGAAGTGACTGAACTTTATGATATACAAATCTTAGAAGGAGTTAAACGTCCCCAAGCTTTAGGATTTCAAAATGATGACATCAGTAAAATTATTACTCTTGATCCTATTTCTCCTTTAGTTGGGGTAAATATAGCAAATAATCAGCCTGATACTTCCCCAGCAGATACCCTGTATCAGCAAGCATACACCTTGCAAAAACAGGTTAAGCTTGAAGAAGCGATCGCTCTCTATCAACAATTAATTAATCAATATCCCCAATATGCAGCTGCTTGGCATCAGTTGGGGGTAATCATGGATAGTTTAGGACAAATTGATCAAGCTATTTTGGCTTACAAGCAAGCTTTACTTATTAACCCTAATTATGCAGAAGCTCATAATAATTTAGGAATAATAGCAGTTGGCAAGGGAGATTTAGATGAGGCGATTATTTGCTTTAACCAAGCTATTTGTGGCAATCAAAACTATGCTTTTGCTGATAATAATTTAGGTTTAGTCTTACAAATGCAGGATAAGTTAGGGGATGCTGCGGTCAATTTTCAAGAAGCAATCAGGAAAAACCCTAATTATCCAGAAGCACACTTTAATTTAGGAAATGTGTTACAACTACAGGGAAAAATTGAAGAAGCGATCGCTTATTTTCAAACAGCAATTAAGCTTAATTCTAAGTATGTTAAGGCTTACAATAATTTAGCTTTAGCTTTAGGAAGACAGGACAAAGTAGAAGCTGCTATGAGCGTATTTAAGCAAGCTTTAGCCATTCAACCTAATTCACCAGAGGCTTTTGCTTGCTTATTTTCTATGAAGGAAATGACTTGTAATTGGGAGACAAGAGAAGCTGATTTAATTCAACTTTGGCAATTAACAGAAAACCAGTTACAAGAGGGAAAAACTACCCCAGTAACTCCCTTTGATACCTTATATAAACCTTGGTCTGCTAGTCAACAATTGCAAGTAGCTTCTAACTATGCTCAAGAGGTTAAAAGACAATTAGCATTGATTACTAAACCACTCAACTTTAACCATTCACGCACCCGATCTGGACAATTAAAAATAGGTTATTTATGCCATGATTTTCGTAATCATCCCACCAGTCATTTGATGCAAAGTGTCTTTGGTTTACATGATCGCAATAACTTTGAAATAATTGCCTATTCCTATGGTCCTGATGATGGTAGTGAATATCGTCGTCGCATTGCTAATGATTGCGATCGCTTTTATGATATTGCTACTTTATCAATTACGGAATCTGCACAACGGATTTTTCATGATGGGGTGCATATTTTAGTGGATTTGATGGGATATATTGATAAAGCGCGGACACAAATATTGGCTTTAAAACCGGCACCGATTCAAGTTAATTATTTGGTTTATCCGGGGACAATGGGAGCAGATTTTATCGACTATATTATTGGTGATGCCATAGTTACACCACCAGAGTCTGCTGATGATTTTACTGAAAAATTAGTGATTTTACCGGATAGTTATCAGGCTAATGATTATCAACAAATTATATCATCTAAACCTGTTACTCGTTCCCATTATGGTCTTCCTGAATCGAGTTTTGTCTTTTGTTGTTTCAACCATACCTATAAAATTGAGCCGCAAATATTCACTGTATGGATGCAAATTTTGGCTAATGTTCCAGGTAGTGTGTTATGGTTATTTTCGAGAGTAGCTGAAGCGGAAGCAAATCTACGTCGGGAAGCACAAGCGCGAGGAATTGAGGGCGATCGCTTAATTTTTGCCCATCTCGAACCTAAGTCGGAACATTTGGCGCGGCATCAACTAGCTGATTTATTTCTTGATACTTTATACTATAATGCTCATACGACTGGGAGTGATGCTTTATGGGCAGGTTTACCGATTATAACTTGTCCTGGTGCAACTTTTCCTTCCCGTGTTGGTGCTAGTTTACTGACAGCTATTGGCCTACCTGAATTAATTACTAAGAATTTAGAGGAGTATAAAAATTTAGCGATTAATTTAGCAAAATCTCCTGATAAATTGCAGGAATTTAAACAGAAATTAGCACAAAATCGTCTTACTTATCCGTTATTTGATACGCTTCGTTTTACCCGCAATTTAGAAAAAGCTTATATTACAATGTGGGATATTTATGCTGCGGGAAAATCACCAGAGATGATCAGGATAGCCAATTGATCACTGGAATTATCAGGGTAAGCGCATCTTAACAATCCTTGACAAAATGAACTTTATGTGAGTTGCTTACCCAGGGGGTTGGGTTTCATGCTTCAACCCAACCTACGTTCATCTTATATTTAATTCCATCCACCTACTTATATATGTTAGTAAATTAAGTCCTAAAATTGAATTACCTTGCTCATTTAACAGAGGACTATAACAAGCGATCGCTCCCTGTTCTGGTACAATTGATAATAGGGCCCCACTGACTCCCGATTTAGTGGGAAAACCCACCTCAAGGGCGAATTGTTGGGAAGCTTCATAGAGTCCACAATTAGTCATAATTTCTAGAATAATTTCGGCAAAAGAAGAAGCTAAAATTAACTTACCTAAATTAGCAAGATCGGCAATTTTTCCAGATAAACAACAGATTCGATTGTAGGTTTCTAGAGCTAAATAACGATGACTGATATAACCGTTTTTTTCTAATTCTAAGCTTAAAGCTTGATTGTGTGCATTAGGATAGGAGTGAACAGAATCAAGCACAGAGCCATCGAGAAATAATTGACAATTACCCATTTCATTTAACCATAAAAGCAAATTTTCACAGCGAGATTCTGGCGTTTCTCCTGCTAATAAATCCGCTAGAGCGATCGCACCACTGTTAATCATAGGATTACGGGGAAAACCGCAATCCTCTTGCAGTTGAGTTAAGGAATTAAAAGGATAACTAGAAGCTTGTTTTCCCACGCGACGAAAAACAGCATCTTCCCCCAAATGATTCAAAAGATATAATAACAAAAAAGGTTTAATCACACTCATCAAAGGAAAAGTTACAGTTTCATCTCCCCAAGAGAAAATCTCCCCCTCAAGACAGTGAATCTGGAGAGCGAAAACATCGGGATTAACTTGGTTCAAAACTGGTATATAATAGGGAGTCTGACCCTTCCTATCCGATAAATGCACTTCCCCGAGCCAAGCTTGTATATCTTCCACCCTTAATCTAGCTAATCGGTTCATTTGTTTGTTTAATCCATGTACTCAGTCAAAGAAGCAGAATCTATAATTTTAACTCAAATTCAACCCCGACAAGAAACAGAAAAAGTTTCTCTAGAGGCAGCTTTTGGGCGCATTTTAGCCGAAGATATCAGCAGTGATTTAGACTTTCCCTATTGGGATAATTCTGCTATGGATGGCTATGCTGTCCGCTACGAAGATGTCAAAGACACTAATCCAGAAAATCCCGTTACTTTAAAGATTATCGCCGAAATTCCCGCCGGCAAAGTCCCCGAAAAAATTATTCAACCAGGAGAAACAGCGCGAATATTTACGGGAGCGATGTTACCCGCCGGCAGTGATACGATTATTATGCAGGAAAATACTCAAAAACAAGGGGAGCGAGTGGCGATTCTTATCCCTCCCGAAAAAATAGGTCTTTTCGTGCGTCAACGCGGCACATTCTATCGAGCGGGAAATACCCTATTAAAAGCCGGTATTGCCCTTAATTCCCCAGAAATAGCGGTTTTAGCCACGGCACAAGCTACCGAATTAACAGTTTTTTCCCGTCCCCAAGTGGCAATTTTCTCCACGGGAGATGAATTAATTAATCCCGATGAAACCCTCCAAAAAGGTCAAATTATTGACTCGAATCGCTACGCTTTAACCGCATTTGTCGCCAGTTTAGGGGCAATTCCCAGACCTTTAGGTATAATCAAAGATAATCCCGATCTTCTCAGAGAAACTATCAGAAAAGCAATTAATTCTAGTGCCATCGTCCTTTCCACCGGCGGTGTTTCTGTGGGAGATTACGATTATATCGAGGGAATTTTAGGGGAATTAGGGGGAAAAATTCTGATTGGCAGCGTTGCTATTCAACCGGGTAAACCCCTAACCTTTGCTACTTTTCCTAACGGTTGTATTTACTTTGGTATTCCCGGTAATCCCGTCTCTGCTTTAGTTTCCTGTTGGCGCTTCGTGCAAATGGCCATTAAAAAATTATCGGGATTGACAGAATATCAGAACAAATTTCTGCGAGTTGTCACCCGCGATACTCTCAAATCTAAAGGACAAAGAGAAGTTTATCTCTGGGGAAAAATAGAAATTATCGAGGGAGTTTATCAATTTCAACTTGCTCCCGGACAACACAATTCGGCTAATTTAATTAATTTAACAGGTACTAATGCTTTAGCCATAATTCCCCAGGGTAAAACTACTATACAAGCGGGAGAAACAGTAGAAGTTTTGACTGGACTTCCCCTTTGAGAGCCAGTTTCAGATGTTGGCAAGGGTTCTTTTTTTGACTTGATTTCCTTTTCGGTAAGAATCAGGTCGAAGGACAGCAGCCGGGGAATTACGCTTAGGAACTTTTTCTATAGACCCTAATTAGGGTTTGCTGAAAAAGTTTTTCGGTGGTGGCAGGGTGTGGGGTGTGGGGTTTTACCCATTTTCAGGGAAAAAGTGCCGGAATTTTCCCCCCAATCACATGGACCGCCAGCAACATTGTGAGTGTCACCTTCAATTTTGGTAATGGGACCCACGTTACCACCTTTAATCCTAATGGGGGTGATGGGTTGGATTTTAGTGTAGGAAGCTTTGTCACCAATGCCTTAGGACAATTAACCTCTGTTCCTTCTGATTGGATTGATTACTCTAATGTCAATGTCGTCTCAACCAATTCTACACAAACACCTAACGCATGGTTCGTGAATGGAGACAATGGCGTTTACTTTACTAATGATTTGAACTACTCTGTCGATTTGACCAATGTATCAGGTAATATAGTTGCTGCTAACTGGACCATTCAAGGCACCCAGACACAGACAACCCCGGAACCAGGTACCCTTTTAGGTTTATTAGCGGTGGGTTCTCTGGGTGTATTGGCTCGCAAAGGGCAATAAATGACCAATTCTATGGTAAGGAAGGTTTAAACGCCTTCCTTTTTGGTTAGGGGGCGATATAGTCTTATGTCCCTTTTTGTATAGCTCTAACCTGTTTAACCTCTAACTCTAAGGCGGATGCGACTTGCTCAACGCTTAACCCTAAGGCCAACAAACGAGGGACCGCCTCTAGTGCTTTGTTTAGTCTGCCTTGCTCAATGCCTTGCTCAATGCCTTGCTCAATGCCTTGCTCAATGCCTTCCTCGCGACCTTCCTGACGACCTTCCTCGCGACCTTCCTGACGACCTTCCTGACGACCTTCCTGACGCGCTTCCTCGCGCACATCTTGAAAATACTGAGTCTGTTTTAATTCATCTAAACTAAACATAGTTTCTATCTCCCGACGATTGAGAAGCGGTA
>NZ_JADEXI010000248.1:0-6566 GCF_015207185.1 Microcystis sp. LEGE 08355
CTCTCATTTATAATATAGTTATCTTACTTATTACCTTGAGCCGATCTGAAAGTGAATGTTATTTTAGAACCAAGCGAGGAAAGAGATTATAATCTTTCTATTCCTTCTCTCCCCGGTTGTATTAATGAAGGACATCATCTCGAAGAAGCTTTGAGCAATATTCAAGAAGCTATGGAACTTTGTCTCGAATTAGAGGAAAAAGAAAGACGAATTGCAGAAGGTAATTATACGATAAGCGATTTTAACCAAAAAACTCAACAAGCTATTCAGAATATTGAAGAACAAAAAACCTTAACTGTTTGCAAGGATGAGGTTGAACTATATCGGCAGCTAGGAATTTATTGTCATTAATCTCTAGAGTCAGCGATTCCCTCTGTAGTCATGTTTTTGCTCGTTTTCTGCCCCGAAACCAGCTATAATGCTCGAAAGGTGAAAAGGGACTAAAAGCGCTGATTGAGTTAATCCGCGATGGTAAGGTGAGTCTGCGCTATCTAGTCTCGTCGGGGGCTTTGGCTACTGGGGTTGAGATAAACTAGATTTAATAACTGAAAATCCGGGGTAATCACTCATGTTACAATCCCTAAAAATTGAAGGCTTTCGCGGGTTTCAGAATTTTGAGATGGCCAATCTTGGTCGAATTAATCTCTTAGTGGGTAAAAATAATAGCGGTAAAACTTCTATTTTAGAAGCGATTCAGTTTTTGTATGCTCAGAATAATATAGATATATTTCTTGAAACTATTAGCTATAGAGGTGAGTTTGGTTGGTCAGAAAGTAATCTACCTAGTCGCACTAAAGTTTTTGAAATTTGTCATTTATTTCCTGGGCATGAAATCGCCCCAAGTCAGGAAATTATTATCATTGGTTCTAGAAAATCACATCAGGAAAGTGTTACTATTTCTGTTAAAAGTATTCCTATACAACTATCTACATTTTCAGACAAAAATGATGATATAAATCAAAATAATGATAACAATTTCGAAGATGAGGAATGGAATAAACTTCTTTTAAGTATTAGATGGAGTCAATCAGAGAAACTTATTGAACTGGAACTTCTTGCCAACGGTACTCTTGCCAGAGATTCCACAAGAAGAATGGCTAGTTTAAGCAGAATTTCCCATAAAATAGGTATTAATAATAAAATTGAATTGAAGTTCTTAACACCATTTTCTCTAACAAGTTCTGATATGGCAGCACTTTTTGATAACATTGTTCTCTCTCCTTTAGAAGATTTAATTATTGAATCTTTGAAAATTATTGAGCCAAAAATTGAAAGGATAGCCATTGTTGGTTCTGGCAAGTATTTAACTTCAAATAACCTAGGTGTTAGAGGTGGGTTTTTAATCAAAATTAAAAATCATGATCAACCTATACCTATTGGCAGTTTAGGCGATGGATTTTGGCGAATGTTAGGATTAGTTTTAGCAATGGTTAATCTTGAAAATGGAATTTTATTAGTTGATGAAATTGATAGCGGATTGCATTTTACTGTCATGACTGATATGTGGAAAGTAGTCTGGGAAACCGCCAAAAAACTCAATATTCAGGTATTTGCCACCACTCACAGCCGCGATTGTTGGCAAAGTTTAGCCGAATTAATTACCGAAGAAAAAATTACCGATAACGAGATTACTATTCAAAGGATAGATAGGGAAAAAAGCCAATCTGTAATCTTTGATCCAGAAGAAATTGTTATTGCTGCTACAAGTAATCTTGAGGTGCGGTAACAATGCCTAAAATAGAGACAAAAAAGTTATTAGTGGAAGGTGCAGAGGAATTGAGAGTTATTCCCCAATTAATGGCAGCAAATGGAGTTACTTGGAATAGAGGGGAAGAACCATTGAATATCATAAATTGTGATGGTGTTGAAAATTTACTAAAACCTAAATATATCTCTACGCAACTAAAAACTCCTAACGGACTAACTCATTTAGGAATTATTATGGATGCGGACGAAGAACCTGATAATCGTTGGAAAAGTTTATATAATGCCTGTTTACCAAATATACCTAGCTTACCTCAAAATTTACCAGCAGCGGGATTAATTATGACTCTAGAATCGGGGATAAAATTCGGTGTGTGGATGATGCCAGATAATCAATCTAGAGGGATGTTAGAGACTTTTTTAGCCTATTTAGTTCCCGATAATAATCTTTGGCAATATACACAAAACAAGGTGATAGAGGCAAAACAACAGGGGGCAACCTATAGAGATTATCATCTAGATAAGGCTAATATTCATACCTATTTAGCTTGGCAATATCCGCCGGGGAAACAACTTCACGATGCAGTAAAACAAAGAATACTTAATCAATCCCATCCCCAATCGGCAAATTTTTTGAGATGGTTACAGGAGTTATACGAGATTTGATAGAAGTATGGATCGAAATGGGAATGACAGCCCCATAATATTTCTCTGTGCTTTGTTAAATAAAGCCTCTTTCAAAAAGACTTAAATTAATCCTGCCGCGGGGGTTTATTGGTCGCAGAACCCGCCGGAACGACCTTGGAGGTGGGGGGGATACCTTTGAGGGAAATGAGCGTATTCATCACCGTTTTTGCCACAGGAGCGGCAACAGTGGAGCCAAAAGTATTGGCACCCTTGGGTTCATCCACCACCACCAAAACCACATAACGGGGCGATTCGATCGGTAAAATCGCGACAAAACTGGTAATTTTGGCGTTAGGTAGATAACCCCCCGTCGGACTAGCTTTTTGTGCGGTTCCCGTTTTGCCTCCGATGCGATAACCGGGGATTTGGGCCGCTACCCCCGTCCCCTTGCTGACGACGGTTTCCATCATTTCCACCACTTGCCGGGTCACGGTGGGAGAAAAGACTTTTTTGCTGGGATAATCGGGCTGCCAGTGCAAACGGCCGCGGTCGTCGGCTAATCCTTTGATCACATGGGGAGTTACTAAGGTGCCACCATTGGCCAGCGCACCGTGCAACTGTACTAATTTTAAAGGCGTTAGGGATAAACCTTGACCAAAGGAAGCGGTGGCCGATTCAATGGCATTATCCAGAAATTCTTGTTCGGGTTTGAGATATCCTGCCACTTCTCCGGGTAAATCTACGCCAACCCTTTGATTTATTTCCAATCCTAATAAACTTTTATAGAAATCAACTCGCCCCATTTTTTGGGCAATTTGCACCATGGCCACGTTACTAGAGGTTTGCAGAACTCTGGCCATATCTAGCGCCCCATAACCCTGTTTAGAGGCATTTTTAATCGTCCAGCGACCGACAGTAATTGCCCCCGGATCATTGACTACCGTACTAGCTTTAATTGCCCCCGCTTCCATGGCCATGGCGACAATAATTGGTTTAAAAGTTGACCCCGGTTCGTACTGATCGGCTACGGTCCAATTTTTAAATAGAGCCACATTGGCTTTATAATATTCATTGGGGTTAAAAGTTGGCTCACAAACTAGGGCTAAAAGAGAACCATCAAGGGAGTCCATGACGATGACAGCCCCCCGTTTAGCATTAAATTTTTTTAGCTGTTCTCGTAGGGCTGTGCGGGCGGCTCTTTGTAGTTTTAAATCGAGGGTTACTTCTAACTGTAATTCATCAAATTGAAAGATACCATCGGGAACAAAAGCTGGTAAAATTCGCCCGTCTCCCATGCGTCTTGTATTGACAGAAAAAGGGTCTCTTTCTAATAACTGACTGGAACCTCGTTCTAATCCTGCTTGACCACGATGTTCTTTATCTACATAGCCAATCACGTCGGCTGCCACATCGTCTTGGGGATAATAACGAGCGTACTTTTCCTCTAATTCTACACCGTCAAGAGATAATTGTTTTAATCCCCTAGCCACGGATTCGGTTAATTGATTGGCTAAACGAATTCCTGTTTCTTTTTCTTTAAATCTTTGAATCAGTTGATTAGTAGGAATATTTAATAAAGGAGCTAATTTATCAGCCACTTCTGCCGGCGGAATAGCAAACAGTTTTGGGTGTACATAAAGAGTATAAATCAAGCGATCGGTCGCCAAAACATTACCATTACTATCGACGATCGCCCGTCGGGGAATATAGGGTCTAATACTGGTAGTTTGCTGTTTTCTGGCTCTTTTTTGTAATTCCTGTCCTTGTACTATTTGTAACTGATACAATCGCCAAGCTAAACCCACAATACCCATGACTAAAATCAACCACACCGCCACCAATCGCCCGTTACTCAAAGGCATTTTTTTTAACTGTTGTTGCCGTTTTTTGGCGGTTAAATAGGACTTTCTGTCCCGGATCCTGCCCGAGGGCGATCGAGTTTCTTTACCTCTAAATCTGGGTCTTTTTGTGTCAGTCATGAGCAGTATCTTTCAGTGATCAGTAATCAGTGATCAGTAAACAGTAATCAGTAATCAGTGATCAGTAAACAGTAAACAGTGATCAGTAAACAGACAGTAGGAAACTTCTATTTAATACTGCACACTTAAAAACTCACATCTGATAACTTTTAACTTACCCACTGATAACTGATAACTGATAACTGTTAATAGGCACTTCTCGGTCGAGAATTGACGGTAGATTGGGGTTGAGAAGCGGTGGCCGGTTTCAGGTTAGGGGCAGATTTACGCTGTAAAAAGATAGTTTGGAAGGGTTGGGGATGAGTTAATCCGGTTTCGGGTTTTTCTGCTTGTTGAGCTAGTTGATGTTTAAGGGTTTCATTGGTGGCCAAAAGATGGCGCTCGTGACGTTGCAGTGTTTCCAGTTTACCAAATTCTTTGTCCCAAACCTTGGGAATATATACCGTCCAAGCATATATTCCCAGAGTCGAACCCAACAGACAAAAAGTAATCACGGCCACTATTCTTTCTAGGAGGCAAAGGGAACGTAATTGACGCGAGGCTAATTGTTTTTGTGTCGGGGCCACGGGAACTCTCACCACCGATTTAGTCGTCGGTTTTACTGTTGGGGTCGTCTGATTTACTGGTGACTGGGGACGGTGTTGACTGCCTTGGCTTTTTTGGCGAGAAACGGGAACGGGAATATAGGACTTATGGGCAGCAGACATGATTTTCTCTCGATATTTCTAGCTAGTGGTCGTTGTCAAAAATTAAGTTTCTAAAATTAGGAGTCGGTCATCAGTAGTCAGTAGGAAATATTTAATTGATCACTGTTGCCTTTTTTCCTTTTTACTTTTTCCCTTAAAATCACTGTTCTAGCTCTAGACGTAAACGATATAAGATAGTTTGCGGATGAACTTGAGCGAGAATTTGATTAATCACCGTACTCGGTCCAGATGCCCCCCAACTACAACCGCGTTCTAGATAGATTTTAGCGGCTTTCCCGATGATATAGGTTCCATAAGCAGCAATTCCTCCCTGTAGGAGGGCGGTGCTACCGTAGAGAGTTAAAGAGGTAGGATTTTCAAAAATACTCGCCGCTGCCGCTGCCGTTTTGCCCAAACCGATAATCACAGTGCCGAGGATTTCCCCCACCAGCAACCCCGCACTACTCAAAAGTAGAGTCCGCCAGAGTTGACCAGCTTGGTGACTGGTAATCGGCAAGCCGTACAAACGAGCTAAAGCCCGAACTAGAGTTAAATCGACGATTGAAGCCCCTAGGAGGTCTAAAATAGCGATCGGATTGGCCGCAATCGCTAAAGCCTTATATTTCGCGTATTGCCAGATAATTTGCTCCGCTTGACTGTCCCGGAGTTCCAGGGTTTTTCTAGCGATATTTTCCTCCGCTTCTTGCCCTTGCACTAGAGCATTTAAGGCCAGTAGCGATCGCCCTTCCCGATTGAAAATCGTTAAGAGTTTATCTTGCAGCTCCTCAATTTGGGGGGGAGGGGTTTCCCACTCAGTCACCACGCGCCCATCGGGGTATTCCACCCGGACGGGAATCGGTTGCGGTTCGGCGGCTACCATAACTATCTCATCGCTAGTTAACAAATCTTCTAACGTTTTTTCGTTCCGATTGGTTCCTAATCTCTGTAACTGCTGAAAAATCTGGCGGCGATCGGCCTCCGGATAGAGATCAATCTTATTAAACACCAAAATGATCGGTTTTTTCGCCTGGCGCAATTCTGCCAAGGCCTCGTATTCGGTCCGGGTAATATCCCCCGCGACGATAAATAAAATTAAATCGGCACTTTTAGCGACTTCTCTGGCCATATTCGCCCGCGCTTCCCCTTCAATCTCATCCAATCCGGGGGTATCGATTAATTCTATCTGGATTTTACCCGTGGCTGGTGTCCAACGCACCGATCGCGGCCAGCGTGTCACCCCGTGCAGGGGTCCGGTTGCCAGGACTTTTTGACCGACTAAAGCGTTTACCACCGAGGATTTGCCGCGACTGACTAACCCGAAGGCTGCCACCCGAATCACCGTTTCATCCAGTTTATCCAAGGCCGATTTTAGGGACTGCAAATCCTGTTTAACGGCGGCCTGAAGTTGGGGATCGGGGGGATAATTCCAATGGCGGCGAAAACTGGCATACCAAGTTAAGGCCTGTTGTAAACTAGCTTTAGCCTGATTGTAATGAGTTTCCTCGAGGGATGGGGTCTTGGTCACGGTTGATTTTTTAACTGTTTATTGATGCTGCTGCCTTTATTGTAG
>NZ_JADEXI010000249.1:0-6557 GCF_015207185.1 Microcystis sp. LEGE 08355
CCCCTTATCAAGGGGGGAAGGGGGGATCGAACCTAAAATCCATTTTTAATTTAATTATAACCAGCTACTTAGTTTTATCATACGGGTTTCCCCGTCCCTAACCGGCAGCCGAATAACATTTTTGTACTACTTTTCCCAAATATATTTAAATCTATGGTTGATCTAGCCTATGCTAAAAAGAGGGGGATTAAAATCGCTCCTAGACTTTAATTGCAAATTTAGGATACTGCACAGATGGGCAATCTATTTGATGATGTCAGTCGCTTTCTTGAAACCCAACTGGAAGAATTTCTCAAAAGTCATCCCCAATTAGAATTACAGGCGCTGGTGGAACAACTGCGCGAACAGGAGCGCGATACTGCTAAACTGATTACCGCCCTAGAAAATGAGCGTCAACGTCTCGAACAGCAAATTTTGGCCACTGCCCAAGATATCCAAACTTGGCACGCTAGAATTGATAAGGCTAAGGCTGCTGGACGGCAGGACTTGGTTAAGGCTGCCAGTGAACGCGAGGCAGCCCTCTTCCGTCAGGGTAATCAACTTTGGGGACGGATGGAAGGGGTGAAAAAACGTCTGACTCAATCCCAAGAGTTACTGCAACAAGTCCAACAACGTCGTCAGGAAGTGCAAATTAAAGCCGAAAAAGCCCCTAAAAATCAGTCGCGTGACTGGGAAACCACTTTTTGGGATCAACCCCAAGAATCGGACTATCAGCGCTCGAACTACGATCATCTCGATCTAAAATTTAAAGAATGGGAAATGGAAGAAGAATTGAAAAAATTAAAGCGAGAAATGGGACGATAACTTTTCAGTGAACAGTGAACAGTAAACAGTAAACTGATAAGTAGGGAGGCACAATTATTTGTAGGATGGGTTAGCGGTAGCGTAACATGGGCAGGCGTTGGGTTTCATGCTTCAACCCAACCTACGTCTATCTTATATTTAATTCCACCCACCCACTTAACTCACATCTGATAACTGATAACTGATAACTGATAACTGATAACTGATAACTGATAACTGAAATCCCCAAAACCTAAAAATCCCCCAGAATTGTTCCTCTTAGAAAACGATGGCATCTCAAGCACAAAATCCTGAAAATCAACCCTCCTCTACCCTCGAAGAAATCCGGGCTGCTCGTTTAGAAAAAGTGGCGGGATTGCAAAAAGCTGGCTTAAATCCCTACGCTTACCAGTGGAAATCTACCGCTCACGCTCAACAATTACAAGAGCAGTACGCTGACTTAGCACCGGGGGAAGAAATTAGCACAGAAGTAGCCATTGCTGGTCGGATTATTGCCCGAAGAATTATGGGTAAACTAGCCTTTTTTAACCTGCAAGATGAAACGGGAACGATTCAATTATACCTCGATAAAAAACGCATTAGTGAAACCATGGCCGCCGTGCCGAATGCCTTTAACACGGTGATTAAACTGACCGATGCGGGGGATATTTTAGGAGCAAAAGGCACAATTAAACGCACAGAACGCGGCGAATTATCTATCTATGTTAACGAGTACGAAATTCTCACCAAATCCCTCTTACCTCTACCAGATAAATGGCACGGTTTAACCGATGTAGAAAAACGTTATCGACAAAGATATGTGGATTTAATTGTTAATCCGGAAGTGCGACAAACTTTTCGCCGTCGCGCCCAAATTACCGCTGCTATTCGGAGATATTTAGATCAAGAAGGTTTTATTGAAATTGAAACTCCTGTGCTACAAAGTGAAGCGGGAGGAGCCGATGCTAGACCGTTTATCACCTATCATAATACGCTGGAGATGGAGTTATATCTCCGCATTGCCACCGAATTACATCTAAAAAGATTAATAGTGGGTGGTTTTGAAAAAGTCTTTGAGTTAGGCAGAATTTTTCGGAATGAAGGGGTTTCTACTAAACATAACCCCGAGTTTACTTCCATCGAAATCTATCAGGCCTACGCTGATTATTATGACATGATGGAGTTAACCGAAAACATTATTGTTAATGCTGCACAAGATGTTTTAGGTACGCTGAAAATCACCTATCAAGACAGGGAAATTGACCTAACTCCTCCTTGGCGACGAGTGACTATGCACGAATTAGTCCAAGAAATAACCGGGGTTGACTTGAATAGTTTTGAGGATTTCGAGTCGGCTCGTATTGCCGCAGAAAATGCCGGCATTGGCGTTCCAGAGGACTGTAAAACCATTGGTAAGCTCTTAAATGAAGCTTTTGAACAAAAAGTCGAAGAAACCCTAATACAGCCCACTTTTGTGCTAGATTTTCCCGTGGAAATTTCGCCTTTAGCTAAACCCCATCGCTCAAAAACTGACCTCGTAGAAAGATTTGAATTATATGTGGTTGGACGGGAATTAGCTAATAGTTTTTCTGAGTTAACCGATCCCATCGACCAACGGCAAAGATTGGAAGCACAGGCACTCAAAAAAGCGGCCGGCGATTTGGAAGCGCAGGGAGTTGATGAGGACTTTTTAACCGCTTTAGAATACGGAATGCCCCCCACGGGAGGCTTAGGAATTGGCATCGATCGCCTGATCATGTTATTAACCGATTCTGCCAGTATTCGCGATGTGATTGCTTTCCCCTTATTAAAAAGTCAAAGTACAGCGATTAAATCTTTTGACTACGATCAGGAAAAAAAAATTCTGAAAGTGGAATTTAATCACGGTGGCATCTATCTTTATCATGATCTACCTTTGGCAGTATATAAAGACTTTCAGTCCGCACCATCGAAAGGACAGTTTTTTGTCGGACAAATTCGCGATAAATACAGTTTTGACAAGGAATTGTAAAAGTTACTGTCACTTCAGTTAAGTAGATAGGTGTTAAAAGTTGTCAGACACCCCCCTTATCAAGGGGGCAGGGTAGGGTTGATTCATGAATCAACCCTACTATGAATCAACCCTAGGGGCAGTGGGGATCAGAGGCAAAATCCATCTTTAATTTAATTATAACTACTTCAGTTATCAGTTATCAGTTATCAGTTATCAGTCATAATTCATGATCCCTTTTTACCTTTGACTTCCTGCCAAGTGTTACCGACTCCCTGTAAAACCCCGCGAATTACTAAACCAATACCCCTACCGATAACTTGGATAAGAATATAGACTACTCCCTTACCCACCACCCGAAAAAAAGCCCGTAAACGAGGAGATAAAGAGTCTCTTAATTCTAAGGCGATCGAAACTAACCAGGGTATGCCTGTTAAACTGTTTAATTCTTCCTGTCGAGGGGAATAAATGGCTAGAGATTGGATTTCTCCCTCGCTATAGTGAAATAATTGATATTGACTTTCAAAGATATCTTTAGGTTCTTGCCAATATTGTTGCCGTCGGTATTTCCAAGATAATTCATTGCGGATTTTAGCTAATTTTCTGGCGATGAGAAATTCTGAACGGTAAAGTTTTTGTTTGATTCTTTCCGATTCCGAGAAGTTATTGAGAATAATTACTGTCACTGCATTGGCAAGATTATGAATGAGATTTTGCAGCAGAATTTCGGCTCTGGCGATGGTTTCAGGAGCATTAGCTCGGTATCCTACTCCGTCAATAGTTAAACTATTTTCGTACACTAAATAGGAAAATAAGTCAAGAGTAAAAGGAATTTTATTGAGGATTTCTGTTTGAATTGCCTCTCTTTCTTCCAGAATAATTTCGTTAAGTCTGCTTTTACTAATTTCGTCAGAAACCGAGCCATTAATTTCTAAAAATTTACGGGTAACTTTCTCCCAGATATCATAAATAATCAGATTTAAGCGACTGGTTAATTCCCCACTGCTAACCTGTAAATATCTCATTTCATCGACATTTTTGCGAATTTCATCGAGAACTAAATACAATAATTCCCGTTGCCGATTATCCTGTAAAACATCAATTTCAAAACTAATCTTGGTTCTATTAATTAAAGGCGATCGAATGACTGCTAAAGTGGACTCAAAAACCGCCGAAACACAGAGGGGACGCTCGCGGCTTAAAATTGGTAATTCCCGATCGATATTGTTAATTATTACCGGGGGTGTGACTGAAGCTGAATTGTAATAGCTACCTTCCAGGGGAATTAGTTTTCTCACTAGCCATAGAGCTGCTAAGAGTTCTCGTTTTCTTCCCTGCCAATAAAAGCGATCAAAGCCAGATAAAGACTGTTGATTGAGATGGAGATCAATTAAATGTAATTCACTTTCGATGCGATTTAATCCCGTTTTGCCAGCACTGATTAACCAATGACTAGGAGCTAAACTTGCACGGGTAGCAATGGTGAGAGGAGAAGGGACAACATCATGGGATTCATCCCGGGAAATTTGCCCTAAAATAGTGATAAATTGCTCTAGGTTTGTGCCTTTGGGAATATAACCAGCGATGCCTAATTCTCTGGCGATTAGTTGCTGCCTGGAATCGAGAGGAAAGGTTAATAGAACAATTTTACTTTCAGGATAGCGAGAGTGGAGAATTTCACAGTAAGACCAATCAAAGAGAGGATCAATAATAATAATTTCGGGGGCCGGATTAAGAGTCAAAGCGAAAATTGTTTCTAAATCCCCTTCGGTGACGATACTAATATTTTCTATCTGCGACAAAGCCTGCACTAGACCCAAGCGGAAAATCGGGTCATTATCGATGATAATTAGGGTGAGAGGGCGATCGATCACAAGAGTTGCAGCCTGTCAACGGATACTATTCACAGGGTTGATTATACAGTGATCTGGCTCATTTGTTTTGTTTATAGCCATAGAAATCGATGCGATAATCGGTAATTTTTACCCCCGTCGATGCCTCGATCTGTTTAATTAATTCCGGGGGAAGTTCGATATGCACATCGATGATTTCTTGACTGTCCAGACAATTGATGTGACTGTGGGAGTCGCTGATGTTACCGTAGAGTCTGCCGTCCCAGCGTTCCACAGATTCGATAATGCCTTGACCCGATAGGGCCTCTAGGTTTTGGTACACTGAGGTATGACCGATGTTTTTTCCTTGCAGATTGAGACGATCATAAATTTCTCGCGCTGATAGGTGTTCCTGCGCTTGCCACAGCAATTCTAAAATATAGCGACGCTGACGACTAACCCGCATTCCTAAAGTTTGACACCTTTCGATCGCATCTTCTAAACACCGGATCGGTTTTTGTTTTACCTCCAAATTGTCCATAGTTGTATCCGTTGACCTCCGCCCTAATACATAGTCATTACCAGTTTAGCTTAGTCTTTCGATCGATGTCCACATTGCGCCAGTTTTCAGCCCATCTTCAAACTGGGATATCAAATCAGTAGTGCCAGATTTGAGTAGATTTGCGGGGGAATGAGTGGAAAGAACCAGAGAGACACAAAGGACACAAAGATCGATCGCTACTATATAAATTGAACTTATCACACAAAGAATAAGAGAACCAACCATTGACTTATCTATATAAATAGGATTGAATTACTTCTATAAAAAAAGGCTCTTGAAAAATATTTTGATCAACCTTAACTTTAAGGGGTACATTAATTTATTTCCAGGGCCATGGCCACCAAATCGCCAAAATTATTCGAGTCATTGCGGTCATAGACCGCAATGACTGTCACTACTGTTAGCCTCACTCTAGCCGCTGCTTCTGGTGCTAGTGCCGCAACAGTGTTCGGTTTCCAAGACGCTTACGATCCCATTAATTGGACATTGACCAATAATAATGCCGACGGGTTCGTCAATACCGGCGGCGCTCCCGCGTCCATTAGCCTGACTGGGGGGAACAATGGTTCTGGTGGTTTTGGAACCACAGACTACACCACCACTGCGGCTGCGGCTGGGACGGTGACGTTTGATTGGAACTATTCGTCTGCTGATAGTCCTCCCTGGGATGGCTTCGGCTATCTGCTCAACGGCAGCTTCTCCTTCCTGACTGATAGTCCAAGTAACGGGACATCGACGTTTAACGTCCTAGCTGGCGACAGTTTCGGTTTCCGTGTTTACACTCTTGACAACATTTTTGGACCCGGTAGTGTGACGATTTCTAACTTTTCTGCCCCGATTCCCGAACCCTCAACTGTGCTGAGTTTGCTGGTACTAGGAGGCTTAGGCGCTGGACTGAAGTACCTTAAGCGGAATTGATGTCCCAAAAAACAGGGGACTAGGAGTTGACCTCTCCTCCTAGTTTCCAACTTGATTAGCTGTTGACTGTCTATGAGCGCCGGAGTTGGGATCGGGGAGACTTACACAATTCTGGCTTTAAGTCAATAGCCTTTACAAAACTTCAAAAATTGTCACACAAAAAAATGTCATTTCTAGGAGCTTTTTTTGGGCAAGAGAATCGATATAGTCCCCTGATTGCCTTGGTTTTGCGTTGATTTAAGGCTTAACGGTTAAACTAAGCCCACAGCATACCACGATCATATCATATTAATAAATGTAGGCAACCCCGATTTACAGCCAAATTTTGGCAAATTCTGGGAAAATCAAAATCTTGTAACTTACTTTTTACATTTAACTAATCGCCTAAAGTATTTAAATATTTTAATTGTTTATCTTAAATTTATAATTTTTACTTATTTTTGAAGACTGATTAACTAGGGTTGAGCAAAAA
>NZ_JADEXI010000250.1:0-6554 GCF_015207185.1 Microcystis sp. LEGE 08355
GCGATCGCCTGACGTTGGCAATCGTCATATCCCCAGCGTTCTAGAAAGGCTTGATATTCTCCTTGTCCTCTGTTTAAACTGGTGGCTAGTTGTTGTAATTTTTCCCCCAAGGCCGGCGACAATAACTCCTTAATTAGTTGACTGGTTTTTTCTTGGACTTTCTCAGAACCTTGGGCGTTTTCTTCGTCTCCTTGACTGCGATGATAGATGACCATTGCCGTGGACATAGCCAGATTTTTGACTAATAATTCATTCACCAATATCGGGGAAGTTTTTAAGGCAGTGATTACCTCCAAACTAGGATGTTCCGTATAGGGTAAATCGCTGGTTAAATAAGTAACAAAAAATCCTCTAGCTCCATTTTCTGTGGAGAATAACTCAGTAATTTTCTGAGTTATTGTATCGGTATCTAAAAAGTCAATTTGACTTAGTAAATCTTGAGTTTGTTGGATAGCATTTTCAAAAGTTATACCCATAACATCAATAGCCTTCTGTAAAGTTTAAGAGAAAAATACTAAGCATCTAAAGCGTTTAACCAATTAGTTAAATCCTCCACTGTCGAAAAATCCAATAAAGCTTCCCCCACTCGTTCCAGATCATCAATATTCAAGGTTATAATCCGACTCTCTATATCCACATTAATAGCTCCTAACTTACGTTTAATCAGACGAACAATTAGATTTCTTTCTCTTGCTAAACCCTGCTCTAAACCCTGTTCTAAACCGCAGCGCATCCAACTGGTGGTAATCTGCATCACTCCCTCCTGTTCGGGTTGAATAAATGTGCTAATCTCCTGTTGAAATTCTATAACTTTTGCTCTATCCCGAGCGACATCAGTAAGTTTCTGAGTGATTGTATCGGTATCTAAAAACTCAATTTGACTTAGTAAATCTTGAGTTTGTCGGATAGCATTTTCAAAAGTTATACTCATATCCATACCTAGCCTTCTGTGAAGCCTAAGAGAAAAATACTAAGCATCTAAAGCATTTAAACAATTAGTTAAATCCTCCACTGTCGAAAAATCCAATAAAGCTTCCCCCACTCGTTCCAGATCATCAATATTCAAGGTCATAATCCGACTCTCTAGAGCCACATCAATAGCTCCTAACTTACGTTTAATCAGACGAACAATTAGATTTCTTTCTCTTGCTAAACCCTGTTCTAAACCCTGTTCTAAACCCCGTTCTAAACCCTGTTCTAAACCCTGTTCTAAACCCTGTTCTAAACCCTGTTCTAAACCGCAGCGCATCCAACTGGTGGTAATCTGCATAACTCCCTCCTGTTCGGGTTGAATAAATGTGCTAATCTCCTGTTGAAATTCTATCTCCTCGGACGAGTTGAGATTGAGATAGGTATCGACAAAGCCTGAAATCAATTGCATTCTAGCGGCATCTAATCTTAATGTTACCAATAATCTTAGACATTGTGCCTTAACTTTTGCTCTATCCCGAGGGGCAATTTTCATCTTAGCCATCAAAGCGGCGGCGACGGGATTAGCTTGATTAATAAAATCTCGCCAATTCAAGCGATTTAACTGGACAACTTGATAGTTAAATTCTAGCACTTTTAAGTCAGGAAACTCAATTTTATATTGACGAATTGCTTCTTTTTGTGGACGATCATAGGAGAATAGGACAATGGGATAAACTGGTAAGGCAAATTTTTGATGCAGACGAGCGAAATAAGTAAACATTCGCCGATTAAATTCCGGTTGAGAGCTAGACTGTGCTTCTAGATGAATTAAGAAAAATGATGATTGTCCTCGAAATTGAACTTGGGCAACTAAATCACTTTCATACTTTTCTCCTTCCGTGACATCGGTCAAGACTTCTTTGTCTAAAAATGTGATCTGATTAGGCTCTAAATAATTGATAATCTCAGGAAAAAACAACTGAATAAATTCAACAAAAAAAGTCGCAATTAATTCCTTAAATAAACGATCATGGTCAATAACATTATTCATGTCTAATAATTATAAACGAGGAATCCTTCAGCTTATCTTCATAACTTTTTGTAGTAATTATCAAGGATTTTCCAATGACCAGCACTAGGAGACAAAGAAATCAAATCCTCGATATTGCCTTCCATAGTAGCACAAATTTGAGCGAGGGGTAATAGCAAATCCTCTAGTAAGACGAGTTAGGACGAGGAGATAAAATGCCCAAGAAAGCGTACTTATCCGAACATCTAAGTCCAGAGGAACCGAAAGATAAATACAGAACCAGTCAAGACTCAGTGGCAACAAGAAGATGGCACTGGTTAGGTAAAATATCTTGAGGATGGACAATCAAAAAGGCGACAGTAGCTGTCGGATTAGATTATCAATATCTAATCAATTAGGAGAAGAAGGAGTTAAAAATATCAAGAAAAAGAGTCAGGAACATCCGAGAGGAAAAGAACCTTTATCGAAGGAAGAACAATTCCAAAAATTAAAATTGAATAAATTCAGGGAAATTTACGGTAATTTTGCCGGTTAAATCAATTCCCTGCTATCTCCATCCCAAATTACTGCTAGTACAAAAAGTCGAACGACTTTTAAATTATCGATTGAGAATAGAAATAATTTCAATGATTTTGAGGAGTTTTTTCCTGAATTATAGGACGTAGTTGTTGCACCAGTTCCTTAGAGCGTATTATTCTTGCTTCTGGTAATAAATGCTCATGGGTATCGCCAAATAAACTAGAATCTGTTTGCAGATTAAGAGTTTTTGGATTGTAGATTAAAGGTACTATATTAGACAATTCTTCAATAGTTTTTTTAACATTTTTGACAGTGGTTTCATCGGTCTTAGCATAAACCCAAGAGAGAGAAACTACTAAATCAGCACCTTTAGCTTTTAACTCCTCTTGAAATTGAGCGATGCGTTTGAGGGAGTGTTGCGAAACAGGTCGATCAAATGTTCTAGCCCACCATTTACCTGTACGATGTTTGACTACGGTAGGATCTCCTTTTTCTGTGATTGGATCTGATAAATAACCCCTAGGTTTTCCTGTTTGTATAACATCAACAGCAGTTTTTACTATAGCGCGTAAACTAGGAACTCCCATTAACCAAGTCTCGGAAACTAATTGTTCTAAGGGTATATTTCCTAAACCAGGTTTTCCAATGGCAACACCAAAAGGAACCGAACCAAATAAACCATCACCATAACCAATACCATCATCATCCAGTAACATTAAATATTCAGGAATGAGAACCACTATATCCCCCGGACGTACCTGCTCTAAAATAATTGGGCAGATGACATTTAATCCCAAATCTCCCTGTAAACCAAAGTTAAAAACTGGGATTTTTAGCTCCTGTTCGAGGAATTGAGAGTTAATACTATAATTTACCCCCGACCCCCCCGCAAAAATTATTCGTCTCGGTGCATCTATCTGCTTGGCAAAAGATACTTTTTGTTCGTACATTTGTAGGAGCCACTTTAATTCACCGCCGTAGTATACGTTATAAAAAAAACCCAAAGACCAGGCCACCCCAACGGTAGCTAACCAAGGCCAAAAAGTAAACATTTTCTTCATAAGTTTAGCTCCTAGAGTTGAAGAACCAGAGGACAACTAGAGAATAAGTAATTCTAATTCAAAAAAGAGATAATTATCTTATCTTTCCTGCCACAATTGCCAAATAGTCGCCACATATTTCCGTCCTTTTGACAAATAATCCCAGAGATTAATTCCGGTTTTACTCTCACCATAAATGCGGGGAACGCAAAGATAAGGAACCTCCACTAACTTATAACCCAAACGATTGGCACGGGTTAATAAATCAATGCAATATTCTCCATAATCTCCCTTTAAGCGAATTTTTTCTAAAACCTGAGAACGAACGGCAATAAAACCACTGGTATAGTCGTGAACTTGATTGCCTAGCATCACGATGGCCATGCGATTAATAATCCAGCTTAACATCCGGGCCATCAGTCCGTGGGCAACATCATCACCCCCCGGAATCCAACGAGAACCTAGGGCAATATCAGCTTTTTTAGCTCGAATCGGTGTGATTAATTGGGGCACATCTTCTGGAGGCATAGACAAATCACAATCCATCCAAGTAATAATTTTAGCCCCATACAGATTAATTGCGTCGTCAATACCTCTCTGTAGAGCCGAAGTTAACCCTTTCTCGTTGATTCTGCGACACAAAATTACCCCCGATTGGAATTGCGAATCTTGAGGAGGAGTGGGGTATTGTTTGGCTAAATCTTCTACTATCTGCCAAGTTTCATCGGGAGAATTATCATCCACCACTAGCACTAAATAAGGACTAGGAACACTAGCTAGTAAACGTTCAATTAATTGACTAATGTTATCTCGCTCGTTATAAGTGGGTAAAATCGTACAGACTAAATCATTAGCAGCTGGAGTAATTGTTGGCTTATCCTCAGATTTTTGGTCTAGTAAACCTGTCTGAGTAGCAGATATAACTATTTCATAGAAAGGATATTTACCAATGATTCCAGAGCGATTTATGCCAATTTGAAACTTTTGTCCATCTTGGCTAAATTCCAGTTTTTCTGGTGGGGATTCTAAGAGTTTACAAGGGCGATAGGGATAGCAAACGTAGGGAAAACTAGACAACCCTTGACTGACTAATTCTTGGCATAGTTTAACCATGGCTTGACTGTCTTCCACACGGAAGAAAGTTTTTTGTTTCTCCAAACCAAAACCCAAAACTTGTGCCGCATATTGATGAGAAAAGGCAACAATAGAATTAGTATCCTCTTCTATGCTTTTGATAGCTGGTGCTATCCCCTGATGGGTTTTATAGAAAAATTCTCCCCCTTGATAAATGTTTTTATAGACACCTATTGCCATTAAGATTAACAGTAAAACCCAACTTCCCTTGGCTACAAAAACTTCTTGGTTCGCTCCTAGAATTTTTACTTGTTCCACCGTTAATAAGGTAACAAAGGGGATAAGAGGCAATAAATATCTCGGTCCCCATTGTTTTCCTCCCACCATGACTTCTCCCGGTGCAATATCGACCAAACAAGACACCCCTACTGTGTAGATAAAATAGAGAGCATAGACAAAAAGCATTTGTTTATCTAGAGATATATTGGCGATGTCAAATAGATAACAACTGGCTAAAAGTATCAGGAAGTAAATGATATTGTCCTTGACTAACGCCTTGGTTTTGAGCATTCCTTGCTGGCGAAGATTGACGAGAACAGCCAAGATGATAATCGCCGTGACACTAATTAAAGTTACGGGAATATCCTTGGCAAAATTTAATTGTTGACCGCTCCAAGTGAGCAAGTAAGCTAAGGGAATTATACAGATAGGAAAATGCACCAAAAAAGAGCTATTTAACTGATAAAAACTGGTCAGGGCTTCTTGAATACGTTTTTTCCAAGAAAACTCCTCAAGGACTAACAAAGCGTGAACTCCGAGAAAACGATTATAAATTAACTTATTGCACAACCACAGTAAAAACACACTAACAATAATACCTAGTACAAAACTAAAAGCTATTCGATTGGTTAGCAGAAATTCAGAAAAATTAAGATTTTTCTCGGTTGAATACCAAGCAAAAATTGAGGTTTGTTCTGGAGTTAAACCCAAGAAAACTAATAAAGTTAAAGTTGCCACTAGGGCTAGACATTCCGAGCGGAACCATACTGATAAACCCACTAGAAATCCGCCTAATAAATTGGGCAGCCAGCTACTATTAGCTGTATCGGGTAGAAAAAAAGCGATAACAATTCCCAAAAATCCTAAAGTAACAGCGAGGGTATGTTCACAATATATGGCACTGTATAGAGTTAAGGGAGAAGCAAAAATCAAAATAACTAATCCCAAAAGACCACCCCAACTGTCTAGGGAAAAAGCGGGAATTGCTCTCGAAAAACTGAGCCACAATACCCAAATTGATAGGAGGGGAATCAAGTAAAACCCCCGATAACCCCAAAATTTATAAAAAAGGGAAGTTAGCCAAGAGAATGGAAAAGGAAAAGAGATATAATAACGTTGATTTAAGTAGTAGACAAAAGGGGGGCGATAACTGTATAAACCCTCTTGCCAAAGACGAGCAACCCAAGCTTCTGCGCGCTCAACTAAGTCAAATCGCCATGGACCATTACTTAGCTGACGAGCTAGTAAAGCTTTCAGCGCTCCATCGCCATTAAAAAAAACATCCTTGGGAACTAAAATACATAGATATAGGGAATAAAAGCAACCGGCGGCAATTACTACCCAAGATAAAAACTCCGTGCCAATTATCATAAAAGTCGGTTTTTATTCAAAAAATTTTTATCAATTTTTCATCCCTACTCAGCCTCAGCAAAAACTTGCCGAACTGCTTGGGCCACTCGCTCAATTTGCTCGTCCGTGAGAGCTAAACCGCTAGGCAGATAAAAACCCCTGCGCGCCAGTCTTTCAGCCACGGGACAGGAAATATTTTGCAATAATCCCATTTTGTGAAATACCGGTTGTTCGTGCATACACCAGAAAAAAGGACGCGTACCAATCTGACCCACATTCCGCACCCTAAGTGTCACAACGTCTCAAAAGAGGAAGGGGCGTGAGTCAAAATACTTATCTAGAGGAGTGAG
>NZ_JADEXI010000251.1:0-6530 GCF_015207185.1 Microcystis sp. LEGE 08355
TACCTAAGCAAAATTAATTACACAAATCTAACCCCCCCTTGCCCCTTGCCCCTTGCATAAGTGCATTTCTCCACTAGGAAATTTATTCTGCACCACTACCTAACTGTTTAATTTTCACCCTTTATTCAGGAAAAAGTCATGTCAATTCCTTTTTTAGTTAAGGATATCTACCCCGGTTCCTTTGGTCCCTACCCCGGCAATCTGACGGCCCGGGGCAATACTCTGTTCTTCACTGCCTATGACAGCGTTAACGGTGAGGAATTGTGGAGGAGCGACGGCACAGCGGCCGGTACAGTTCGGGTCGCCGACATCAACCCCGGTGACTATGGCTCCTACCCGAGCAATCTGACGGTGGTGGGCAGTACCCTGTTCTTCCAGGCCTATGACAGCGTGAACGGTATTGAATTGTGGAAGAGCGACGGCACGGCGGCCGGTACGGTTCTGGTCAAAGATATCAACCCCGGTGACTCTAGCTCCTACCTCGACAATCTAACGGCACTGGGCAATACCCTGTTCTTCACTAACGCTGGATTGTGGAAAAGCGACGGCACGGAGGCCGGTACGGTTTTGGTCAAGAACATCAGCCTCGACAATCTAACGGCCGTGGGCAACACCCTGTTCTTCAGTGCCAGAGGCGTTAGCGGTAATGAATTGTGGAAAAGCGACGGCACGGCGGCCAGTACGGTTCTGGTCAAGAATATCCGCCCCGGTTCCTCTAGCTCCGACCCCCGATATCTAACGGCAGTAGGCAATACCCTGTTCTTCGCTGCCGATAACGGCGTGAACGGTCGGGAATTGTGGAAAAGCGACGGCACGGCGGCCGGTACGGTTCTGGTCAAAGATATCAACCCCAATCCCTCTTCCTTTCCCCTCCGCTATCTAACGGCGGTGGGTAATACCCTCTTTTTCCGTGGTTTTGACGGCGTTAGCGGTAATGAATTATGGAAGAGCGACGGCACGGCGGCTGGTACGGTTCTGGTCAAAGATATACGCCCCGGTCTCGGTGGCTCCCTTGACTTCTTCACCCAGATGACGGCGGTGGGCAACACCCTGTTCTTCACTGCTTTTGACAGCGTGAACGGTACTGAATTATGGAAGAGCGACGGCACGGCGGCCGGTACAGTTCTGGTCAAGGATATCAACCCCGGTTACGATAGTCCCTTTAGTGGTCTCAACCCCCAAAATCTGACCGCAGTGGGCAATACCCTGTTCTTCACTGCCGATGACGGCGTGAACGGTACTGAATTGTGGAAAAGCGACGGCACGGCGGCCGGCACGATTCTGGTGGGGGACATCCGCCCCGGTTCCAATGGCTCCAACCCCCAAAACCTGAGAGTAGTGGGCAGCACCCTGTACTTCACTGCCGATGACGGCGTGAACGGTCGGGAATTGTGGGCCGTGAGTGGTCCCGCAGTTCCCACCCTCGCCATTGCCGCCACCAGTGCCAGTCAAACCGAGGGCAACAGTGGCAGTAAAGCCTTTACCTTTACCGTCACTCGTTCGGTTAATACCACCGGAAGCAATAACGTTAACTGGGCAGTTACCGGCAGCGGAACCAATCCTGCCAATGCCACGGATTTTGTCGGGGCAATCTTACCCAGTGGGGTAGTAAGTTTTGCCGCCGGGGAAACCTCAAAAGTAATTACTGTTAACGTTCAGGGGGATACAACAGTAGAACCCGACGAAAACTTTACCGTCACCCTCTCCAATGCCACCAACGGCGCTACTATTACCACCGCTACTGCTATTGGCACTATTCAAAATGATGATACCAGTGTCACCCCAATTGAAGCCTTCGGTAACATCAAATTAGTCCAAGACGCGACTAATAACCTCTATGCTCAAATTGGCAATAATAACCCCACTGCTATTAAAAATGGGTCCACTCAGATTACCACAAACATCTACCCTGGTTGGCAAACTCTAGCAGCAGAAACCGTCAACGGAGTCAATCAAGTTTTATGGAAATATAACGATGGTAATTATCTCCACTTGTGGAGTTTAGATAATAACTGGAATTGGCAATCTTCAAGCGGATGGTGGGGATTAAATTCCCCGGAAGCTTTTACTCAAGAAACCAACTTCCAACAAGACTTTAACGGGGATAATCTGATTGGTAATCCCTCCCCAGGTCTTCTAGTTGGTGGCTTAGGTAATGATATTCTAGTTGGTGGCGCTGGTAACGATACCCTCAATGGTGCTGCTGGAAGCGATACTTTAACCGGTGGGACGGGGACAGACATCTTCATCTTCCAATTTGGTCAGTCCACCGCAGCAGCCCTAGACCGAGTTACGGATTTTGCTATTGGTACTGATAAGATTGACCTGCTTAGTCAAGCTGGTGCGGCAATTAATGCCCCTGTCGCTTTTACCCGGGCAACAGATAGCACCACGACCAATATTAACACTATTGTTACTAACGTCTTTACCGATGCTAATGGGGCAACAGCCGGAAATCAAGCTCTCGGAATTAACAGTGCTGTTTTAGTGCGGGATAATAGTTCTTCTACTTACCTAATTATCAACGACGGCACGGCGGGTTTCCAAAGTGCTAATGATTTGGTGATTAATCTCACCGGATTAACGGGTACTTTACCGGCGCTCGGCACTATTGCGGTCAATAGTTTCTTTGTCTAAATTAATGGGGGGATTCTTAAATCGAGTTCCCCCATTCACCAGTCATCAACTCATCGGCTCTGACAGGCGATCGCCATTGGTGCGAGTTTCAAACGTAAGCGTCAAAGTTGATCACAGGGAAGGAAATGGTGATCGCAGTGGGAGGCGGTCACTATGGCGTAAACTCAAGGGGGATTAGTGCAATCAGTAACGTTTAGTTCATGACCAATGCACCTGACGACTACGATAGTCCTTGGAAAACGGCTCTGGTGCGGTATTTCCAGGAATTTCTGGCGTTTTACTTTCCGGCGGCTTATGAGTCCATTGATTGGACATTCCCCCATAGGTTTCTGGAGCAAGAACTGGCCCAAATTGTGGCAGATGCGGAATTAGGGCGGCGACGGGTGGACTGTTTGGTAGAAGTGACCCTGACCACGGCCAAGCAGGAATGGGTTTATATTCATGTGCAGGTTCAGGGGCGACCGAATAGAACCTTTGCTGAACGGTTGTTTATTTACAACTATCGGCTTTATGACCGTTACCGTCGCCCGGTTGCCACCTTAGCCGTGTTAGCAGATACAAATCCAAGCTGGCGACCCCAGGGATTCAGCTACGACTTGCTTGGTAGTCGGACAAGCATTGAATTTGCGACAGTAAAAATTCTTGACTACGCCAACTGTCTCAATGCTTTGCTAGACAATCCCAACCCTTTTGCCCTGGTGACTGCGGCCCATTTATTAACCCAACAAACCCGCAATAATCCGTCAGGGCGCTATGACGCCAAGTGGCAGTTGGCTCGATTACTATATGAGAGGGATTGGGATAAGCAACGGATTCTTGATTTGTTTGGCATTATCGACTGGTTAATGAAGTTGCCCCAAGACTTGGAGAAACAACTGTGGACATCCATTCAAAATTTGGAGAAAAATAAAGCCATGCCCTATGTCTTATCGGTAGAACGTATTGCCCGTCAAGAAGGTCGTCAAGAAGGTCGCCAGGAGGGTCGTCAGGAGGGGCTTCTCGAAGGAGAATCTCTGCTGATTGTGCGACAGTTGTCAAAACGATTTGGTACCCTGAGTCCGGATGTGGTAGCCCAGATTCGTGGGCTGACGGCGTCGCAATTAGAACAGTTGGGGGAGGCTCTCTTGGATTTTCAATCCTTGGCGGATTTGGATAACTGTTTGGATTCCCTTTAAATTCAGGTTTGTTAAGCGACCAGTTTAGTCAGTCCACTGCCGCAGCCCTAGACCGAGTTACGGATTTTGCTATTGGTACTGATAAAATTGACCTGCTTAGTCAAGCTGGTGCGGCAATATCGTACTTTTAGCCCTGAAATATATGATAGCGATGATAGTTTAAAAAATCTAAATCTGGTGAAAAGCGAGCGGGAACATTTAAAGTTTTACCGCGATAGTTGATAAAATTTAGTGCTAACGTCTCGCTACCTTGATCCTGAGCCTTTTTTTCGATCTCATGGCCAATAATTAATCTTAAATCCTCATCGAAACTAATTAAACCTCGATCGAAAGCAGTATCATGAGTACGAGCTAGGCACAGTCCATTATGAGGGTTTAAACGTTGTTCGGGAAATTGACTCCAGGGTAATATATGACTAGCTGTTAATAACAGAGGAATGGGATTTCCTGTAATACAGCAACGATAGTTATATAGCTGGACTTCCCCCCGTATAAACATACTAGCTATGGCTAAAAGTCTTACAGAGCCTGAGTTCAAGCAATAAAATACTAATGAACTACTGGACACAAAATCCTGAAGTTCTTACGCAGATAGGGTTTTCAGTAATCAGTAATCAGTAAAAAGACAGTAAGAAACTTCTATTTAATACTGCACACTTAAAAACTCACATCTGATAACTGATAAACGTCTCTATATCTGGACTTCCCCCGTATAAACATACTAGCTATGGCTAAAAGTCTTACAGAGCCTGAGTTCAAGCAACATAATACTAATCAACTACTGGACACAAAATCCTGAAGTTCTTACGCAGATAGGGTTTGAGGCAAAAATTTTCAAATTTGACCTTTAGACCATTATAGCTTGTTTCGGGGCAGAAAACCAGCAAAAACATGGCTACAGAGGGAATCCCTTACTCTAGAGATTAATGACACTATCTGTTAAAATCAGGTTAGCGATCACTATACAGCCAACTCTACGGAATCGCTCTACTCCAGATACAGTCAACGGTACAGCCATTTTCAAGTCAAAAATGTACCCAGTAGCCTCTTTTCAATTTTTTCTGAGAAGCGACCTGCAGTAAGGGTTTTGTTAATTTTTTAGTATTTATGTATGGGGGAAGTCCAGATATAGGGCTAAAATTGTCTTTCTAAAAAAGTTTTGTCCGATTCTAACTTTTCTGATTGCTTCGTTTTCTGTTTTGATCTTTCCCGAAAAATCAAGTCTAGTAAAATCCTCTTGCTGCTCGTTGATAACTCCTAAAAGAACTTGTAATTTTTCCTCACTTTCTAGGGCCAATTCTGTCCAGTTATCCTCGAACTCCTGCCAGATTTGCCGATCAGCTTTACTGATACCTTTTAACCCCTGTACTCCTCGCAATTGATGCCTGGGATCGAGAGAACCAAAATTACATAATTTCATCACCAGGGCCGATGGTGTTCGCTGTAACTTTTCAGCGACTTCGATAATAATAGGATTATTGGTGTGGAATTGTCCATAGGGAAATTTATAGTATAAATTGAGAGCGATCAGCAGCTCATCCCTTGTCCATAAATTCTTAGTCATAGCCCCTAGAAAATACCACGATCAGCCCTGAAATTACTGCTCAAATCAAATCGGGAAAAACTTCGCGTACTGCTGGATGAATTAACCGATGATTGGCCACATTTAACCCCTTAGCGAGGGAAACATCTTGATCCAAGGCTTTTACCCCATGGTCGGCTAATTTAAGAACGTAGGGTAGGGTACTATTATTTAAAGCTTGGGTTGCCGTCCAGGGTACTGCTCCAGGCATATTAGGGACCCCATAATGTACTACTCCCGACTCCAGGTAAGTCGGTTGACTGTGGGAAGTGGCCCGCAGAGTTTCCACGCAGCCCCCTTGGTCCACTGCCACATCGACAATTACAGAACCAGGGTTCATTTTGGCGACTAAAGAGCGAGAAACCAGGGTCGGCGCTCGTTTTCCTAAGACTAGCACGGCCCCAATCAATAAATCGGCCTTAGGAACCACATTTTCTAATTGTGCCGGGCTACTGTAAAGCAATTCTACCCTGGAACCGAATAAAGTTTCTAAATAGGCCAAGCGCTCGACGTTAATATCTAAAATAGTTACTTTTGCCCCCATACCGATGGCAATTCTGGCCGCTTCCGTACCCACCACACCACCGCCAAGGATAACCACTTGTCCAGGACTCACCCCCGGGAAACCCCCCAGTAAAACTCCCCTACCTCCCTGTTGTTTTTCTAGATAGCGGGCCCCAAATTGTACCGAAAGACGACCGGCAATAACACTCATGGGAGTTAAGAGAGGCAAGCGACCATCGGCAAGCTCGACGGTTTCATAAGCGATCGCAGTTGTTCCCGACTCGATTAATGCTTCCGTTAAATAGCGCTCGGCCGCTAGGTGTAAATAGGTGAATAGGAGAGCTTCCTTGTTTAAAAAGCCGTATTCTGCCTTAAGCGGCTCTTTTACCTTGACAACTAGCGATTTATCCCAAACTTGGACCGCTTTTTCCACAATTTTGGCCCCGGCTTTTTGGTAATCTTCATCGCTGAATCCAGCACCCAATCCGGCGGCCGTTTCCACAAATACCCTGTGACCGCGATCATTGAGTACACGCACACTACTAGGACTCAAACCGACGCGAAACTCTTGATCTTTAATCTCTTTGGGAACACCTATTTCCATAGTTTGCTTCTGGGGGACTATTTCTAAC
>NZ_JADEXI010000252.1:0-6511 GCF_015207185.1 Microcystis sp. LEGE 08355
CAACGATACAATCATAGCTAGTCAATTGGAGATTTGTCATGATTTTAGCTCCACAGAGTATTTTATAATTAACAATTATTATTCTCCCCGATTTTTCCCTCAGTTTCTCTATCCATTGGCTCTTTTGATTAATTTATCTGCTGCCATCAATGTTTGATCTTTTTAGCGATCGCTTAAGCCAACACCTAGAACAAATTGTCCGAGAAAGAAACCCTTTTTTCTCTAGTCAAGGACATTTTTATGTGCGAGAATACCTGCGGCAAGAGTTAGGCAATTGGGGAAAGGTTGAATCACATTTTTTCTCATTTCAGGGAAAAACTTACGAAAATTTAATCTTGGATTTGCCTAACAACAGTCAAAAACCCCCGATTTTAATTGGCGCTCATTATGACACGGTGCCGGGGTCGCCGGGGGCCGACGATAACGCCACGGGATTAGCGGTATTATTAGAATTAGCGAGGTTTTTTGGGGAGAATCAGGCTAATTATCCAATTCGTTTAATTGCCTTCGATCTAGAAGAATACGGATTACTGGGGAGCATTGCCTACGCAGAAAAATTAAAACAAACTAAGCAGGATTTAAGGTTAATGTTATCCTTAGAAATGCTCGGTTACTGTGATAAAAATCCCCATTCTCAAAAATATCCAGCTTTTCTAGAATATTTTTACCCCAACACTGGGGATTTTATCGCTTTGATTGGCAATCTCAAAACCCGCGAGGATTTGAAGTTTCTTAGTCGAGTCATGAGAGAAAATCAGACTCCCTGCGAATGGTTGCCGGTAATTTTTGGAGGTTATATCGTCCCCGATACTCGACGCAGCGATCATTCTCCTTTTTGGAGTCGCGGTTATTCGGCAATTATGGTGACAGATACGGCTAATATGCGTAATCCCTATTATCATAGTTATCGGGATACAATCGCTACTTTAGACTTAAATTTCCTAACAAGAGTGTGTCAAGGTCTTTGTTTTGGATTGCAATCTTTACCGATGAGATGAAAGCAGACTACGGGGGAATTTTTCGCCGCACTAAAGCTCTGCAAGAATTATCACTTTAAGCGGTGACATTTTCTGTTTCTGCTGGTTGAATTTCCGGCATTTCTACTTTAATTAAACTCACTCTAGCACGATAAAGTAGTTTTTCCCCATGACGATAGCCCCGATAACGCACTAGAACTTGTGTACCTATTTCCGCTTGACCATCGATCAATTGATGGATTTGCGGATCGTAACCGACATGATCACCAACACTGTGAATTGGTTGCACTCCCCAGCGCTCCAGTAACTGCATAATCGGTTTAACTAGGGAGAGGATTTTGACGGCTGCTAGGTCGGGATTTTTGCGGGCAACGGCCTCGGCCGTAGGCCATTGAACTAACCAAGATTCGATCGCTTCGATGCTTTGACGTTGAAATTCTGCGGCTAATTCTTCTTTTTGCTTGTCTAATTTTTGCTGTAAATTCTGATACTCTTGTTCGAGAATTTTTGATTCCCCTGAACGATCCTCTGGCTGCATAGTCGGGATTTGAAAATGAGCGAGGAGATCGCTAACTGGCAGCTGCAGCGCATTAGCTAATTTCACCAAAGATTCAGAGGATAATTTGGCGATTAAACCATGGCGAACTCTCTGCAATTGCCAAGAAGATAGACCCGATAACCGACTCAATTCTTCCAGATTTTTACAGCCAATTTCTGCCATTAACTGCTCTAATTTTTGCCGATGATATTTATATAAGGACTCATTCATGGGACTTCTCAGCTTAAGCGATATGTTTAGCTAAAACGGATTTAGGAGCGCGACGAACTCGACAGAGAATTGTTTCTTTACCGAGACGCTGATGAGCGGCAAAGCGATGGCAACCGGAAAAACCGTAGTATTGACCATCCACCTCCAAAACATCGATCGGCTCTCGTAATCCCTCCTCAGCGATCGATTGCATCAACTGATTAACTTTTTCGGGATCGGTTTGTCGCGGTAAAGGACGACGAATTTGGGACAGAGGAATGTTTTTAATTTCCATACTGTCTTTACTATAGCACATTTAGGCTAAACTGAAGATAAGTTGACTCGGTTGCTGATGCACTGGTCTGCCTCGCTGCCGGTAGTTTTCTAGCCACAGACAAGATTCTATCACCCAATCCTCTCCTTTTCTGACTATGACTATTCCTCCTATCAATGAAAAAATTATCCGGCAAAATAGCACCAATGCTTCCTATCAGCGCGGTCAATATTATTACGATAGCGGTGCAGTTATTTCTCTTTGGCAACGGGGGCAAAATCTACAAGCTTTAGTGAGTGGTAGTGAGGTTAAACCCTATCGAGTTGCTATCGATTTTAACCAAGAAAACCTTGAGAATGTCTCCTGTTCCTGTCCCTACGATTATGAGGGTTGGTGTAAGCATATTGTGGCGGTTTTATTAACCTGTTCTCGTCATCCAGAATTCATTATTAAAAAAGCATCCTTAGAGGAATTATTGACACCGATCAATGAAAGTAAATTAAGAAAATTGCTTAATCATTTAGTGGCTAAACACCCAGAAATTATCGAGACAATTGATAAGTTTTTATTTCCAGATACCCCAGTCAATAAAGCGGCAGGGAAGATAACTATTAATGTCAAAGCTTATCGTAATACTGTCCGTAATGAACTGCGGCAATCCCTGCGAGCGATCGAAGAAGATTACTACGAAGAAGATCCAATTTCTGATGAAATTTATGCCCTAGTGGATGAGGCTAAAGATTATTATCAAAAGGGAGAACCAGATAATGCGATCGCTATTTTAGAAGCAATTATTAGCGCCTGTATCGAGGAATGGGATGATTTAGAAGATTACGGTGCTGTCAATGATGATTTAAGTGCTAGAATCGATCGAGTTTTAACTGCGGCAATTTTAAGCAAGGAATTTAATCCCCAAGAAAAGCAAGATTTAAGGGAAAAAATCGAGCAATGGCAGCATGAATGGAGTGCCGATTTTGAGATGAGTTTAGCAGCCTTACAACAGGGATGGGACGATCCAGTTTTAGAGAAGATTTTACGGGGAGAATCGGCTAATTTTTCAGAAATGTGGTCAGGGAATATCCCCGATTATGCCCAAACATTAACTTCTATTCGCTTAGAAATTTTCGAGCAACAGGAAAAAGATCAGGAGTATTTGAATCTAGCTTTAGCTTCAGGACAAGTGGTAGAATACCTAACTAAGTTAGTCTATCTTGATCGCATTGATGCAGCGATGGCGGCGGCAAAAAATATGATAACTAAAAACGATGAAGCCTTCTTTTTTGCCAAAGCTTTACGGGATGAATCCGCACCAGAATCCGCTCTCATAATTGCCAAGGGTGGTCTAAATTTCCCTGGAAATTATTATTATCAATTAGCTCTCTGGACAAGTGAACTAGCAGAATCTTTAGGGGATATAGATATAGCTTTGGCTGCTAGAATTAAGGCATTTCAAGACCAACCTTCCTTTTCCCATTACCAAAAAATTGAGTCTTTAGCTGGGGAAGATTGGCCCGATTTAAAATTAGACTTGTTAGATTACTTGCGCGAGTTTAGCGGTGGACGTTCCACAGAGGCTAAAATCGATATATTTCTCCACGAAAATTTAGTTATAGATGCAATTAAACTTATTTCTGATCATTCCTATGTGCAGTCTCACCTAATTTGGCGGATAATGGATGCGGCTGCTACCGTCGATCCTAACTGGGTAATCGATCGCGCGTGTCCTCCTGCGGAAAAGATACTCGACGAAAAAAAGGCTGACCGCTATCAAGAAGCGATTAAATGGCTGAAAAAAGCTCGTAATGCCTTTTATATGTCGGGAAGACGGGAAGAATGGCAAACTTATCGGGAAAGTTTAATTAAGGAACACGGACGCAAATCGAAATTTATGGGGTTATTTAAACATCAGGATTTACAATAATTTAAGCTTCTAAGCTAAGACCCATTTTAACCGCCTATCCTTAGAGCAGCTGAATCTCCCCCACCCCCCCTACCCCCCGACATCGGGGGGGGTTGCCTCTTGCCTCATCTCCACAAGCAATTTAAATACTTAACAGCTTCGCCGTCAGTTATCGGCTGGAATTAGGCTCTTTTTAGCTTGTAGAGCAGGAATTGTCCTAATCTTAGACCTAGTGATATTTCGACGCAAAGTAGAGTATAATGGAAGATTGGTCTAAACTTATCTCCAGACTACTTATACTGAATATTCATTGTCAAAAAATATGACTGAAACTATTCGCTTTTTGATGTGTTCTCCCGATCATTACGATGTGGATTATGTGATTAATCCCTGGATGGAGGGCAACATTCACAAATCTTCCCAGGAAAAAGCTAGGCAACAATGGCAGCAGCTTTATCATGTTCTCAAAGATCGGGCGCTCGTGGATTTAGTCACACCAGAAAAAGGCTGGCCCGACATGGTTTTTACCGCTAATGCAGGTTTAGTTCTGGAAAAAACTGTCGTTCTCAGTCGCTTTTTACACAAAGAAAGACAGGGAGAAGAACCCTATTTTAAACAGTGGTTTGAAGATAACGGTTTTACAGTTCACGAACTGCCCAAAGATTTACCCTTTGAAGGTGCAGGAGACGCACTATTAGATCGGGAAGGACGTTGGTTATGGGCAGGATATGGCTTCAGAACCGAGTTAGATTCCCACCCTTTAATCGCTAAATGGCTCGATATCGAGGTTTTATCCCTACGTTTAATCGATGAACGTTTTTATCACCTTGATACTTGTTTTTGTCCCCTTAGTGGCGGTTATCTCCTCTACTATCCTGATGCTTTTGATGCCTATTCTAATCGATTAATTGAGTTAAAAATTCCCGAAGAAAAACGGATTATCGTTGAAGAAGCAGATGCGGTTAACTTTGCTTGTAATGCAGTAAATATCGGTCAAGTAATCGTCATGAATAAAATTAGTGACGACTTACAACATAAGTTAGCGTCAAAAGGCTTTGAAGTGGTACAAACTCCTCTGACGGAGTTCTTAAAAGCAGGGGGAGCGGCCAAATGTTTAACCCTGCGTACCACCGAACCCCTAATTCCAGACCATCACGCTAATGTCACCATTGAAAGTCGCATTCTCCAGCTAGAAGGTCATCTGCTCGACGCGGGAATTATGAATAAAGCTCTCGATGTTGTGGTGGGAAATGGCGGCAGTTTCAAGGTTTTAAACTTCACCTTAGGGATTGAGCGCCAAAGTACCTCCTCGGCCGAAGTGCGCGTTTCTGCACCCTCTCACGAGGTAATGGAGGAGATCATGGTACAATTGATCGACCTCGGTGCGGCCGCTCGTCCTCAAGAAATCTGTGATGTCAATACCGCATTGGTGGCACAAGATGGGGTCGCTCCCGATGATTTTTATGTCAGCACCATCTATCCCACGGAAGTGCGGGTTAACTGTGAATGGGTGCGGGTGGAAAATCAACGCATGGATGCAGCCATCGTCGTCACTGAAAGTCCGGAAGGCAAAACGGCAAAATGTACTCTGCTGCGGGATTTAAAAGCTGGCGATCGCGTTATGGTGGGAGTTGAGGGCATCCGTACTATCCGACAGGCGGAATCCAGGGAACAACGCAACAGCACCCAGGAATTTACCTTTATGGGTGCGGGGGTTTCCAGCGAGCGCCGAGTCGAGTTAACCGTGGAGCAGATTGCCTGGGAAATGCGCCAAATTCGCGACCAGGGCGGTAAAGTGGTAGTAACGGCAGGTCCGGTGGTCATTCACACTGGAGGAGCGCAACATCTCTCCCGTTTAATCCGCGATGGTTACGTTCACGCTTTACTGGGGGGAAATGCGATCGCAGTTCACGACATGGAACAGGCGATCATGGGTACTTCCTTAGGGGTAGATATGCAGAAAGGCATCCCGGTGCGCGGTGGCCATCGTCACCACCTTAAGATTATCAACCTCATCCGTCGCCACGGCAGCATCGCCAAAGCTGTATCGGCCGGGGTATTGACAAAAGGCGTAATGTATGAATGCGTCAAGAATAATGTCCCCTTCAGTTTGGCCGGTTCAATTCGCGATGATGGTCCGCTTCCGGATACGGAGATGGATTTAATTAAAGCACAGGAAGAATATTCCCGCTTAATTCAAGGTGCAGACATGATTCTTATGCTCTCTAGTATGCTCCATTCCATCGGTGTGGGCAATATGACACCGGCGGGGGTAAAAATGGTCTGTGTTGATATTAACCCGGCCGTGGTGACAAAATTAAGCGATCGAGGTTCCGTAGAATCCGTGGGTATCGTCACCGATGTGGGTTTATTCCTGAGTCTGTTAACCCAACAGTTGGATAAGTTAACCCGTCCCTTGGTAGAAACGGTTTAAAACCGCAAGTAAATCCTCTAGAGACGTTTCTAGAAGCGTCTCTTTTTTAATTATTCCCATAATTGGCGATACTGCCGATCAGATGCTATCAATGAACCTTCTAAAAAACAAAGAAAAAATTCGTTTTATTGACCTCTTTTGTGGTTTGGGAGGGTTTCGAGTGGCAATTGCACAAGTT
>NZ_JADEXI010000253.1:0-6426 GCF_015207185.1 Microcystis sp. LEGE 08355
AAATCCTTATCTGGCAAGAGATTTAATTGATTAGTTCGCTCTAGAGCAAAAACAATTGACAAAAATCGAAGCAATGTCTTTCTATATAAGGGTTCCATCCCTTATAACCCCCGTCCATTGCATAACATAAACCGAAGAACCCAAATTACATTCTTTCCACACTGCCAAAAAAGACGGGTTCCACGCGAATAGCAATGACACTAGCCGGACGTAAAACCATATATTCCCCTTGGATATTTCTGATCGGAACATTGATAAAATCCTGAGAATCGGCTTTCGGAACTAATTCATTACTGTACCACTTTTGAAATTCTTGGATGGTCAAAAAACGTACCTCCTCGCGATGTCCACTGCTCAAGAACAAATGTACAGCGTACTCGTCAGCTTTTCTACTCATTTTTTTTAACTAATCAGATGGAATTTTTGTAATAAAGTTGCCATTAAAGGCGGAAAAGTGAGACGCAATTCGCTCAGATCCGAGAAAATTAATTTTTGGTAGCTTGGCAGGTCAAAAGCCAGTTTACCCTTTAATTCCGCCCGATTTTGATAGGTTAGCAGAATTTGTCCGCCCTGTTTACAAGCGATCGCATAACCTAATTCTACACCCACTAGGGGACTGGGCAGTAATTCCGTTTCCTTTTGGCTAATCGCCGTAGCATCAGCAATAAATAATAAACTTTTGCGAATTTGGCGTAATTGACTATCACTCAATCTAGTGACATTGCCCTCAGTTCGAGGCGTTTCTACCATGGTTAAGGGCAAACGGGAGCGTTTATTGAGATTTTCGACGGTTTCGGTCAAAACTGTTTTTAAAGCGGTGCTAGAGTCCTTAAATTGGCTTTGGGAGCTAAAATAAATGACGGGATCCAGCCAAGTGCTGAGGTCTTGTTTAGTAAAGTAAATTTCTTGAGAAATCAGGTCAATATTCGAGATGACGTAACCGCCACTACCTTCGAGGTAAAACTCCACCCTTTCCCCTTCTAGATAGCGTTGGAACCAGACAGAACCCTGTATTGTCAGACTGTCATCGAGAAAATCGGCTCTTAAACCCGATTTTAAGAGACTATTGCGACTTAAGCGCAAGTCGTGGGGACGTTTGACAACCTCGCGGATAGGTTCGTATTTGTCCAGATACCAAGCTTTCAGAGCGATGATGGCCATAGGTGTGGCGATTAAAGACACTCTCCCATTTTAGCAGTAAGCACCGATATCCTCTCCACATTCATCGGCCAGGTAAGAAAGAGCGCGAAATCTTAACATCATCAGGTTTTCGTAGAGGGGATTTAGCTTGCAAAGGGGCGGAATCTCTAGAATTGTCCAGCTAAATAGGGTAATTTTCCGCGCAAAGGGACATTGAGCCGGAATTAGACGACAAATTCTGTGGGCTAGTTCAGGTGTATTGATTTCTAGATGATCGATTCGTTGCCGCAGGGGTTGCCATAAATCCCATTTTGGTTGGGGTGACAGGTTTTTCCGATTGCCTTTCGACCAAGGGGCGATCCAATTAGACACAATTATTTTATTTGTGGTATAATCCGATACATCAGCATCGACCATAGCTTTACCTTCTATTGATTGACTCATAAGGTTCTATCTAAGATTACGAGAGGGCGAACAATCTTTCCCGAAAATCCCCTAGGACGTTCGGATAGTTGGCCGCTTTAACGATAACATCTCTGGGATAAAATTACCCGTTAAGACTGCACGGGAACGCTGGGGCTGCGGCGAGGAAATTTGAACATTTGTACTAATTTCCAGTCTCCGAGTTATCACCTGAAAGCTAATAGGCAACAGACGACAATAAGATAACGTCACGAGTGAGTTTAACCAGATTAATCTCTAAGCTTCGCCCCAAGATATTGGCTCTGATTAGAGCTATTTCTAGGTTAGCAAAAAGTCAGGTTTTTTCACGTCAGCATAGTACACTTTTTCTAGGTATAAAATATCACCCAGTTTTATCAAAGATACGCAATCCAAGCTGTGGGGTGTGGGGTGTAGGGTGTGGGGTGTAGGGTGTGGGAATTATGAATTATGAATTGGAAATTGGGGAGTTTTTTGCTGTGAATAGTAAACGGTGAACTGATAACTGATAACTGATAACTGATAACTGATAACTGATTTACATTCTTTCCAAAACGGGGATTCCCAAGAGATATAAGCCTAATTTGAGGGTTCTTGCCGTTAAATCACACAAAAATAAACGAGAGGTTTTAATCGGTTCTGCCGCTTTCAGCACTGGACAATTCTCGTAGAAACGATTATACTTTTTACTGAGTTCATAAAGATAATCACATAAACGATTGGGTAATAAATCCTCTTCCACGGCACTAATTACTTCCGGCAGTTGCAGTAATTGTTTAGCCAGAATTAATTCGCTTTCATCCTTGAGAATTAGCGGTGAATTGGCACTTAAATCCTGAAAATTAATACCACCTTCGCGACTGATACTCTGAACCCTAGCGTAAGCGTACAGCATATAGGGGGCGGTGTTGCCTTGCAGATTGAGCATTTTGTCGTAACTGAAAACGTAGTTACTATTGCGATTTTGGCTGAGATCGGCGTATTTAACGGCACTTAATCCGACGGTTTCGGCAGTATTAGCGATAAAATCGCTGGTTTCTTCTCTTTCCTCGCTTGCCAGTCTTTTTTCTAAGTCAGCTAGGGAACAGGCGATCGCTTGATCGAGCAGTTCTTGTAATTTTACCGTCTCCCCGGAACGAGTTTTTAATTTTTTACCATCTTCCCCTAAAACTAATCCAAAAGCAACGTGAACCACTGCCACATTATCGGGTAAAAATCCCGCTTTTTTAGCCACCTGAAATACTTGGGCAAAATGGTTAGCTTGTCCAGCATCGGTAACATAAATTATTCTTTCGGCCTTATCTTGCCGAACTCGATAACAAATTGCCGCTAAATCGGTGGTAGCGTAATTATAACCGCCGTCGGATTTCTTGACAATTAGGGGCAAAGGCTCCCCCTCTTTGTTGGTAAAACCATCGAGAAAGACGCATAAAGCGCCGTTGTCTTCTGTTAGCAATCCCTGTTGCTCTAATTCTCTGATTACTGCCTCAAGGTAGGGATTATAAAAAGATTCCCCCCTTTCAGTCAGTTTTATATCGAGAATATCATAGATTTTCTGAAATTCCCGTCGTGATTGTTGACAAAGTAACTGCCATGCTTGACGACTTTGAGGATCACCCGACTGTAATTTTACTACGGCTTGGCGGGCAGTTTCTTTAAAGTTTTCGTCTTCATCAAAACGAATTTTAGCCTTTTTATAAAAGCTAACTAAATCCCCTAAATCGAGAGCATCTGCTTGGGTTAAAGCGCTAGGATAAGCTTCTTGTAGATAGGTGATTAACATCCCGAATTGAGTCCCCCAATCCCCAACGTGATTAAGACGAATTACTTGATGATGACGAAATTCCAAAATCCGAGCAATACAATCACCGATTATAGTCGATCGCAAGTGACCGACGTGCATTTCTTTGGCAATATTGGGACTGGAAAAATCGACAATAATTTTTTGACTGGGGTTAGCGGTGGCAACTCCTAAACGGTTGTCAGTAATTACGTCTTTTAATTGGGTTTCTAGATAACTGGGTTTCAGGGTAAGATTGATAAAACCAGGTCCAGCAATTTCGGGGGGGTGACAGAGATCATCTATCTCTAGATTTTTTAGTAAAGTTGCCGCTACTTCCCGGGGTTTTTGTTTTAATTCTTTGGCTAAAGAGAGGGAAATATTACATTGATAATCGCCAAAACGGGGGTTACTAGCGGCCACAATTAGAGGATCGGTAGCGGCGAAGTTTTCCCCAAAGGATTTAACTAGGGATTGGGAAAAACGCTCTTTTATTTGTTGGATAATGGCAGTCATAGAGAGAATTTAGCAATGAATGTTAGAAATCTATGGGTAGTTAGGAAATTTATCTTGCTCTCATCTTGAATAGAATTGAGACGAACGGGGTATTATGTCCATTTTCTTGGTACATTATAAGCATCAAATTTAGTATCTTTACTAATTAGAATTAGCGACCTGTTTAGAGACTGAGCAATTAGCATTCTATCAAATGGATCTCGGTGATGCAAGGGTAAATTACAAATTTTTAGAGTATCAGAAAATGATATAGACAGTAAGGTGATATCTGATGCTTCTAGGTTAGTTTCAATGGTTTCATAACTTTTTTGTAGGGCTAACTTACCTAAATTTAACTTAATTGCAATTTCCCAGAGACTAACAATACTAACATAAACTTCAGGGGCAAAATCTATTTCCTCCCGAAGATTATCAGGCAAGTTAGGATCGTTTTCAGTTAACCAGATGAAAGTGTGAGTGTCCAGAAGAAAAGATGTCATCACATATATTCCTGAAAATCTTCCAAAGACTCATCAAAGTCATCGGACAAAGGTAAGGTAAATGTACCTTGTAAAATTCCTGAACGACGTTTCCTAAGAGAAGGTTTCTCTATAATAACATCTGATTGATAATTGGCCATTAAATATTCAGCATAGTGAAGCAGCTCTATTTTTAAGAACTCTGGCATTGTTTCGACAGTTTCTAAAATTTTTGTGTCTATATTCATAGGTTTGGGATACTTAATCTCAGCAAATTTTTACTAATTACTTATTCCTTAACCAATAAAACCACGGCATAAACTGCGATACCTTCTTCTCGTCCCACCGGTCCCAATTGTTCGTTAGTAGTGGCTTTAATTCCCACCTGTTCCAGATTAATCTTGAGGGTTTCTGCTAACTTGGCTCGCATCGCATTAAGGTGGGGTTTCATTTTCGGTTTTTCGGCAACGATTACCGAATCAATATTATTAATCTGCCAACCTTTATCGACAATTAATTGATTAACTTGTTCTAATAATTTTAAACTATTCGCCCCTTGCCATTGCGGGTCTGTGGGGGGAAAATAATGACCGATATCGCCTAAACTAAGCGCACCCAGCATGGCATCCATAATAGCGTGGGTTAAGACATCGGCATCACTATGACCCAATAAACCGACAGTATGGGCAATCTCTACTCCTCCTAAAATTAAAGGTCTTCCTGTTACCAATCGGTGGATATCGTAGCCGTTACCAATACGAATATTCATAGAGCAGTCCTCATTGTCGGTGTTTCTGCAAATGTGAGATGCACCCAAATTGCGGTAGAATTTTCTTGGGGATAATCTCCTAACTCCTGACTATCCACTGCCCATTACCGCAAAGGATAGCCATTTATTCTATCAGATTGAGAAGATATTACTTATGATAACACTTGTAACTATATTTTTCACTGCCTTGCTGGCAGTTACGGATTTTACTTACCAAGTTTTGATTCATTTTCCCATACAAATCCTCAATTCTTTGGGGTCGTTGCTGTCCTATGGAGTAATCGGACTGATAATTTTAGTCCTAGTGTGGATTGTGGGTGACTGATTTCTCAGGGGAAAAAAAATGAGAGAATCAGCCTTAGCTAATTCTCCCCAATTTAAGCCAACTTTTAGTTTTTACTGTTCACTAGCCACTGCTTGGGGTTGTCCTTGCGGTTGGAATTGGAACAGGGAATAAACCACATTGCGGCGGATATCAATCATCATTTCTAAAAACATCTCGTAGCCTTCCTGTTTATACTCAATTAGAGGGTCTTTTTGACCGTAACCGCGTAAACCAATCGACTCGCGTAAAGCTTCCATAGCTTGCAGGTGTTCGCGCCATAACATATCGATTTGTTGCAGGATAAAATAACGTTCGGCATCGCGCATTAAACCGGGGCGAATACTATCCACTTGACGTTCCTTAATTTCGTAGGCTTTGCGAACTTCTTCGTGTAGAAACATCTTGATATCATTGACACTCATCTCCTCGACATCTTTAGCGGTAATATCTGCCAACAGATAGACGAATTCCTGAGATTTACTAATCAGTTTTTCCAAATCCCATTCTTCCGCCGGCAGTTCGGGATTAACATAAGCCATGACGATTTCATCCATGGTTTTTTCGGCGTATTGCAGCACCTGTTCTTTTAGGTCCATCCCCTCCAAAACCCGACGACGTTCGGCATAAATAGCACGCCGTTGATTATTCATCACCTCGTCGTATTCAAACACCTGTTTCCGGGCATCATAATAGAAGGTTTCCACTTTTCTTTGCGCTCCTTCTAGGGAACGAGTTAACATTCCCGACTCAATGGGCATATCTTCTTCCACCCGGAAGGCATCCATTAAACCGGCCACGCGGTCGCCCCCAAAAATCCGCAATAAATTGTCTTCTAGGCTTAAAAAGAAGCGTGTAGAACCGGGGTCGCCCTGTCTGCCCGCCCGGCCTCGCAATTGGTTGTCAATACGGCGGGATTCGTGGCGTTCCGTCCCGATAACGTGCAGTCCGCCCCTTTCTACTACCTCATCGTGTTCTTTACCGGTGTAATCTTCATAAC
>NZ_JADEXI010000254.1:0-6359 GCF_015207185.1 Microcystis sp. LEGE 08355
GTTAGCGATAGCTTGAAGGCTTACCCCATAAGAGAGCTAGGGTTTAGAGACTGTAAGACTTTTGCCAGACTCCCAGAAGAGCGATAAGTAGTCGTGCAAAATTAATTTCCTAGTCGAGACTCCGAGACTCCGAGACTCCGAGACTCCGAGACAGCTATCAGGGATCGGATTTGAGTTTTCAGTTCACTGTTTACTCACATCAGCAAAAGGCTGACGGCTGAGAGCTTAGATGTGTAATTAATTTTGCTTAGGTACTTAACCGTGTTTTTGAGGACATTGTTTCTTGTCCCTACTCCTCAATAAACCCGAACCTGAAGGAAAATTTACCCCTACCCCCTACCCTAAAAGAAAAATTTTTTCTGGAAGGTTTTTCAGCATCAGGGTTTGATGATTTGAGTGCAAGCTTGCTCAGTTTAACTAATATCATCCTTGCCCTTGCGGGGGGGTAAAATTTGCTGCTATAAATAAGAAAAAAAGTTTTTGTGTGCTTCTCTCTGACAACAATCTCTAGGCAAAAAGCCGGAGATTTTTTAAAAAAGCTGATAACTGATCACTGATAACTGATCACTGATAACTGATCACTGATAAAAACTAACTAGGAACAATATTTAAGAAAGCATCGAAGTCTTTTAATGCTTCTTGGAATTGATTAGCAGCAAGACTAGCATCTTTTTCTTTGGCTGCCGCATCGATACGTTCAAAGTGAACGAAAAGATTTTTCGCTAACTGCTTGGCTTTTTCTTGGTCTTTGGGCAGTAAATTACGGGATAATCCTACCATTTCCTGACGCAATTGCCCCAAAGGACCGTGGATATAGGTGCGAGTATCTACCCAATTTTTGTCAGCGATGAGGTCTTGCAAAACGCTCATTTTTTCGCGAAATCCTTCTATGGGTTGGATGTAAACCTGTAACTGTTCGATTTTTTGCGGACTGTAAACGGTGGGGATAGTTGCTTGGGGACCACTGCAGCTAACCAGCAGGGTAGTAACTAGGACTAAAACTAGGGAAATAATCGAGCGAAGACGTGGCATTGGTTTATATGTACTATTTAACAAACTATTGACGTTCTCTCCCTTGACCAGTCAAGGTATCGGGACGATTTTTACTTTATCAGGTTGTGGGATTCCCAAATCAGATTTTACTCCCAACGGCCTTGACAATAACTCGGTGTTATTGGACGATAATCAGCAATTTTGCCTCTGATCCCCCCTTAATCCCCCCTTGATAAAGGGGGTGTCTGATAATTTTTAACACCTACCTACTTATTGATTACAGCTTAAACTGTTTCATAAAAGCTCGATCGATCCGATCTTTCCATAACCATAATAACGGTGATTGACATCCGAAACCGCCCCAAGATGCGATCGCATCTTGGTCTCCGGTCCCGATTAAACTCAGATAATTTTTCTGGGGAAAATAGGGTTTTAGGGGCTGATTTTGCAGAATTCTGACTAAATTATCGAACAGGGGTTTACCTTGTCGGACGGCAAAAACTCCCGCTTTCGGACGGGGATAATCTGGAATCGTGGCAATATCTCCCACGGCAAAAATATGGGGATGGGAAAGAGATTGCAGATAATTATTCACTAAAATAAACCCTTTTTCATCTGTCAGTAATCCTGACGCTTTAATCCAACTAGGGGCCGAGGCAGTCGTTACCCAAATTGTATAATCCATCGGTAAAACTAACCCCGATGAACAGATAATCTGATCTGCTTGCACTGCCGTCACATCCGTTGATAAATATAATCTAATTCCCCTTTGTTGACAAATATTCTCTAAACGTTGACCGACCCAATTATTATGGGCTGGTAGGAGTTTTTTTCCTCGATGAATTAGAGATAAATTCAAATTACTGCTAGAGTTGAGAATTTTGGCCAAACGGGACTGCATATTTAAAGCTAATTCTACCCCGCCTGCGCCACCACCAACAATGACGATATTTAGAGTATTATTGGGGTTACTAACCGCTTTTTTCAAGATTTCTTGCCATCCTTCCCGAAAAATCGGTACTGGTTTGGCGGGAATAGCGTACTCTTTCGCACTGATAACATTATCTACTGCCGGAATGCTGCCGATATCGAGCGAGAGATAATCAAAGGGAATCTGTAAAGAATTATTACAAGTTACTTGACATTTTTCCGTATCTATGAAGACAGCCTTGTCTAAACAGAATTGTGCTTGAGAATACCTAGCTAGAGAAGGTAAATCGATATGAGTCTCGGCAAAATCATAAAAACCGGCGATGTGGCCCGGTAACATTCCCGAATAGGGGGTATGGGTGACATCGCTAATTAAAGTTAATTGAACGTTTTTTAGGGGTGATTGCCCCCAAAGACGAAGAGCGATCGCATGACTATGTCCACCACCGATAAAAACTAGGCGCTTGACTAAATCCATAAAAAAAGGGGATTGCTGCCGGAAAAGTTAAATTCTAATGAATATATCTTCTGACACAGAAAATCTGTTGCAAAATCGAGGGTAGATAGACAAAAACTCAAGGCATCGAGGCCAGGAACTTGTAACCAATGACAGTCAATTGGGATTTTGATCTTTTCGGACTCGATATTCTTAAGTAAATTCTATCTAGTATCTTCGCTTCCCAATAGAGAGAAGTCTATGCAAGAAGTTTATATCGTGGCCGCTGTCCGGACTCCAATTGGTCGTTTTGGTGGGGGATTAATCGGATTATCCCCGGCGGATTTAGGGGCAACAGTGATGAAATACGCCCTAGAAATCGCTAATTTGCCCCCAGAAGCCCTAGATTTGTACATTTTCGGCAATGTTTTGGGAGCGGGTCATGGTCAGTTAATTCCCCGGCAAGCGGCGATTAAAGCGGGAATTCCCGTAAGCGTGGACGGATATCGGGTGGATATGGTTTGTTCTTCGGGAATGATTGCCGTTAGTAACGCTGCCACCTCAATTCGCGCTGGAGAAGCGGATCTCGTCCTCGCCGGTGGCATTGAATCCATGTCCCAAACTGGCTTTTTTCTCTCCCATCGGGCCCGGTGGGGTTATAAATTCCTCATGGGTGCGCCGGAACAATTAACCGACCTATTACTCCACGATGGCTTAACCGATGCTACCACGACTGAGGTTATGGGTTCCCAAGTTGATCGCCTCTGTCTCGATCGCGGTGTCTCTCGGCAAGCATTAGATGAAATTGCCGCTTTATCCCACCAAAGAGCGGCCACAGCCACAGAAAAAGGCTGGTTTAACGGTGAAATCGTGCCAATTGAGCTTAAATCTAAGAAAGGTTCCACAATTATCGCTCAAGATGAGGGTATTCGTTCCGATAGTACCCCGGAAGGTTTAGGAAAACTGCGGCCGGCTTTTAATCCGTCGGGAGTTTTAACCGCGGGGAATAGTAGTCAGATTTCCGATGGGGCCGCCGCTATCCTTTTAGCCAGTCAAAAAGCTGTGGATCAGTACGGTTTAAAACCAATTGCCAAAATCCTTGGCGGCGCTGTGGCTGCCGGAAAAACCGATCGCTTCCCGGAAGCCACCGTCCCGGCGGTGAAAAAATTACTGGCATCTTTAGATAAAACGATCGAAGATTTCGATTTAGTGGAAAATAACGAAGCTTTTGCCTTAAATAATCTCCTGTTTGAGATGGATCTGGGGTTAGCGAGGGAAAAACAAAACGTTCACGGTGGTGCGATCGCATTAGGTCATCCCATCGGCGCTTCCGGAGCGCGGATTCTGGTGACGTTAATTAACGCGTTGAAAGTACAGGATAAAACCCTCGGTATGGGGGCCATCTGTCATGGGACCGGTGGCGGAACAGCGATCGCAATTGAAAGAGTTTAGGAGGAAAAAGCTATGGTATCTCTGGGACTAGAGGAGAAAGTTATCGTCGTTACGGGCGGAAATCGAGGCATTGGGGCGGCTATTGTCTCTCTTTTGATAGATTTGGGGGCCAAGGTGGCCTACACGGATTTAGTCGCCGATAATCCCCAGGGTTTAGGCATTGTCGCCGACGTGACTAAGTTGGAATCCATGGAAGCGGCAGCTAAACAAATTGAAGCGGAATTGGGACCGGTTTACGGTATCGTCGCTAACGCGGGGATTACCAGAGATAACTTTTTCCCTAAATTAACGCCGCTAGATTGGGATTTAGTGATTAATGTCAACTTAAAAGGGGTTAATCACACGATTAAACCGTTTATTGAGGGAATGTACGAACGACAAGCGGGATCGATCGTTTGTATTAGTTCTATTTCTGGTGATCGTGGTAATGCCGGCCAAACTAATTACGCGGCCACAAAAGCGGCAGTTATCGGTTTAGTCAAATCCTTAGCGCGAGAAGCTGCCCGTTATAATATTCGCGCCAATGCGATCGCACCAGGGTTTATTAACACGGAAATGACTTTAGCGATTCCCGATAAAGTTCGCGATAAAATCACCGCCGAAATTCCCTGTCGTCGCTTCGGTGAACCCGCAGATATCGCCTGGGCAACTGCCTATTTACTCTCTCCTGTTGCCAGCAGTTATGTCTCTGGAGAAGTCCTCAGAGTTAATGGGGCCCATCACACCTAATCAGTTATCAGTTATCAGTTATCAGTGGGTGAGTTATCAGTTATCTAATTCAAAGATGGAAAATGTGTTTGTTATTGTCCCTGCTAAGTTGCTTGATAGTAGCATAAATATATGAAATTTCAATGGGATCAAGACAAGGCAAATAACAACATTAAAAAACATAGTATATCTTTTGAAGAAACAGTGACCGTATTTGGGGACCCATTGGCCGTGACGATTTTCGATCCCGATCATTCAGTGGGTGAGTTTCGTTTTCTGACGATAGGACAGTCAAAATCACAAAAGCTGTTAGTCATATCCCATACAGAAAGAGAAAATGAGATTCGCTTAATTAGCGCCCGTTTAGCTAGTAAACAGGAGAGAAAAAATTATGAATCAGGAGTTTGAAGAAACGGTTAGTGACGAGATGAGGTCTGAATATGACTTTTCCAGTGGTATTCGTGGCAAATATTATCAAGCTTATCGACAGGCTAGTAATGTGATAATTCTCGATCCCGATGTGGCGGAAATTTTTCAAGATTCAGCCTCAGTCAATGAAGCGTTAAGATTACTAGCAAAAATTGCCAAGTCTGGAAAAATATGACTTATCAGTTATTAGTTATCGGGTGTAGGATGGGTTAGTAAATTAGCGAAATCAGCGTTAAAGGAAAAGGGCAAAAATAATGGATAAACCGACACAAGCTTGGAGTGAGATGGCCACCGATTACGTCAATCTTTGGACAGAAACCGGGGCAAAAATGTGGTCAAGTTGGTTTGATATGATGGGAGCGATACCGACTCCTATGGGCAATATTAAACCAGAATTACAAGAGGCAACCCAGCGCTATTTTGATAATCGGGATTTATTGATCAAATTCCTAAAATTATCGATGGAAGCTTGGGAAAGTATCTTTCCGAAAATGCAAACAGGAGAAGACTGGCAAACAATTTTAAATAATTATACCCAACAGATGCGCGGTCAACTGAATAGTTTTACTACTACCACTTCCCAAAGTAGTCAAGATGTCAGTCAACTATGGACAATTTACCTGCAACAATTGCAAAGTCTCAATCATTTATGGTTCGATCCTTTGGTGCTGTCAAATGACACAATAACCAAAGCTTGGTTAGGTAATACTTCTTCTTTGATCGAACTCAATAATATCTATTGGCAGAAGTTTTATGATGAAACTTTTGGCCAATGGTTACAGATGCCTTTATTGGGATTGCCGCGAGAATTTAACCGCAAATTACTCGATAGTTTTGAAACTTGGCGCATTCTTTATCAGGCTAGTATTAACTATCAAATTGTGCTGGCTGATATTCAAGTTAAATCCTTTGAAGCTTTAACTAAAAAATTAGTTTTCCTAGCAGAAAAAGGTCAGCCTGTCAAGGATTGGCGAGAATTTCAAGATCTGTGGAGTGTCGTCGCTGATGATATTTTTGAAAAGGCTTTTTGTCAACCAGAAAACCTAAAAGTAAGGGGAAAATTTATTAATTCCCTCAATGATTATCGCCTCAAACAGCAGGATTTAATGGAAATTTACCTGCGCTCAATGAATCTGCCTACCCGCAGCGAAGTCGATGAAATTCATCGGACTATCTATGAATTACGCAAAGAGGTAAAAAGTCTCAAAAAAGCTTTAGGAGAAAAAAAAGAAATAGAAAGTAACAATTAGTTAATTGTGCTTGACAATCAGTTATCAGTTATCAGTTATCAGTTATCAGTTATCGGATTGCAGTTTTCAGTATATAGTGTTAGGTGAAAACTTCGGAACTTTCTTTTCACTGATTACTGTTTACTGTTCACTGCTCACTGAAAAATCCTTTCTCTTATACA
>NZ_JADEXI010000255.1:0-6345 GCF_015207185.1 Microcystis sp. LEGE 08355
CTTAATTCCCCACTGCACATATTCTTCATCACTCCAAGCTATACCCTGACTAATGCCGGCATTTTTCATAAAAGTATAGCTATTGCGGGCCGCAAATTGTTCACCAACCCTAGTGACTAAAGGAATCCCCATCCAGAGGGTTTCTAGGGTTGTGGTAGCACCATTATAGGGATAGGTATCGAGAACTATATCAGCAATTCCCAGATTAGCGCGATGGGTTTCCTCATTGAAATCATTGGGCAAAAATCTTAATCTATCTTGACTAATTCCCAATTCGTCGGCACTTTTGATAAATAATTCTCGAATGGTTTCTTTGTCGGCAAAACCTTTGATTAAAAGATAGCTATTAGGAACCTGTTGGAGAATCTGCAATTGGAGATAAATCATGTTTAAGGTGCGTTTTAATCCCGATTGCACGGTCAGATAAATAATAGCATCATCGGGAATATTTAAATCAGTTCTTCTCCTGGTGGGAACACCCACTTCAAAACCATCCACGGATAAATAAGAGTTAGGAAGTCGGATGATTTTTTCTGAATAAATTTCTTCAGCATTTTCGGGTAAAACGTAGTTATCGGCAATAAAATAATCAATCGCAGGGATTCCCGACGCATCTAATCCTAACCAAGTTACCTGTATCGGTGCGGGTTTTAATGCCATTACTAGATAAGTTGTATTATTAGTTAAGCTATCAAGATCCACTAAAATATCTAAGTTATCTTGACGAATTTGGGCAGTTATCTGTTCAATTTTTGCGGGCAAGTTATAGCTATAATCTGAGTTATTTATAAACCATTTTTCAGTAATTTCGTCCGCTGCTTGGTTGACACAATAGGTGTAAATTTCAAATTTATCTCGATTATGATAGTGAAATAACCAGCGACTTAACCAACCCACAGAATGACGACGAAGAGTATAGGCAATATAACCAATTTTTATTTTTCTTGCTGGAGATTTTGGAGAATAAACAGGAGCAATATAGTTATAGCGTGTTCTTACATCTGCTTGAAAAATTTCCGCTAGTTTACTTTGTAAATAGCGATTAATTTTCGGATTATCTTGATAGTAGGGAAGACAGCTACTAACTCCTAAAATAGAGTCGATAATAAAGGGACGTGCATTAAATTGTTCGGCATTAATTTGTCGCTCGATTAGTTGTGTTAATTCATCGATAAATTTAGGTAAATTTCCCCAGTCTCCCTTAGCTTGTAAAATACCAATCACTAGAGAAATTCCGAACAGCTTTTCAGTAGTTGTCTGGCAACTTTTATAAAAATTATCGGCAATTTCTAGGGCTTTTTTATAGTCAACAGTGGTGGTTTTATAAAGATTAAACAAACTATTTTGTAGGTATAAATCCTCTGGTAGAAAGCGCAAACAAAGTTCTACTAAATTAATAGCAAATACACTTTGCTTTTGTTGATAAGCATAATTGACAATTGCTGAGATAACCTTGGACGCAATTATTTCTGGATTATTGATATGTAAGGCTGCTAATTCTAAAAAGTGAATGGTATCAGTACAGGTATAGATTAAAACTTTTTCTGTCACTCCCAGCAGTAAATCAAGATTAATTGCTGCTGTAGCTGTATTCTCTAACAGTTCAAATACACACCAATCATGGCACTTTTCCATAGCAAAATTTTGGAATTGTATTTCTAATTCCATAAGATGCAGGAGATTATTTAAAAAACTAGGATTAAGATTTTGTAGCTGCCATCGAATTAGATAACTTGTCTCTAGTCTTTGGGAATTTTCTTGTCTGGTTGCCTCTGCATCTAAGATTTGAGTTAAAGTTTCTATCCACCCCGATAATTCTGATTCGGCTGCTTGACTCAACACCAGTAACCAAGTAGCTTGTGCGTCTTCTTCCCTATCTTGTAAAAGATAGGCTAATCCTAGATAAAAATAATCCTCAATTACTGGAGAATTGTTTTCAATTAATTGTTCATAAAACTGCAATACCACTTGATAATTGTTGTCGTTTAAGTGTGTTTGTATGTCTTGATGCCATTGCATAGTTTTTATCCGCTAAGATTGACAATAAATATTCCACATTTGCCGATAAGCATTTTCTAAATCTCTGGTAAATTGTTTAGCATTCCAGAGGGGAGATGTATGACGAGACTTTCGGAGTTTCCAACGGACTTCTTCTCTTAAATTTTTATCCAATCCTAACTTAATTCCCCACTGCACATATTCTTCATCACTCCAAGCTATACCCTCAGTTATTCCCGCATTCATCATTAAAGTATAACCGTTGCGTGATGACCATTGTTGCCCCACTTTAACCACCAGAGGAATTCCCATCCAGAGGGTTTCTAGAGTGGTTGTACCACCGTTAAAGGGATAGGTGTCCAAAACCACATCAGCGATGGCTAAATTTGCCCTGTAGGTTTCCGTCTGATAGATAGGAAGCATCTTAATTCGATTAGTTTCTACCCCAACTTCTGCGGCAATTTGACAGAATAAATCCCAGAGAGAATTATCATCAGCAACTCCTTGAATCAGGAAATAACTATTGGGTACAGATTTAATGATTTGCATTTGTAAGCGAATCATCGCAGGATTACGCTTAATTGCAGTTTGAGAACTTAGGTAAATAACCGCATCGTTATTAATACCTAAATCTTCTCTTCGCAGGGTAGGAACGGCTATTTCAAAACCATCCACAGCGACAAAAGCATCAGGTAAACGCCAGATTTTTTCTTGATAATATTCTGGGGCATTTTCTGGTAGTACATAAGGATCCGCTAAAAGATAATCTACTGCGGGTAAACCAGAACCATCAAAACCTAACCAGTTAACTTGAATAGGAGCAGGTTTTAAGGCAATAACTTGGACAACCATTGGTCCAGTACCACTATCCAAGTCCACAAGAATATCGATGTTATCTTCTTTAATTTTGCGGTAGGTTGCTAGGGAATCAGCAGTAGCATGATAGATTTTATCTGCGGGATTAGAAAACCATTGTTTCGTTATTTCATCCACAGGTTGATTCACCATATAAAGATGGATATCAAACTGTTCACGATTGTGATAATTAATAGTCCAACGACTCAATAAACCGACGGGATGACGTTTTAAGGTTTGGGCAATGTAACCAATTTTAAGTTTTTTATTGGCATTATCTTCTCTAGGTTTATCAAAACTTTCTTCTTTAAAACCAAGCATTTCTTTGTAAGTTTCTTGAAAAAAACTGCCAATCTGACTTAAAAGCGGTCGATTCTCTTTCGGGTTATCTTCATAGTAAGAAATCGGGTTCATAACTGTTAGTAAATTTTCTCTAACTAAGGGATGTATATCTTGAGGCTTTTCTTTTATAAATTTTTCAATTAATTGTTTGTACTCTTGACAAATACTAGGGATATCATTCCATTTTGAGGCTCGTAAAGAACCATTAAAGAGGAGAGATTGACTAAACATTTTTAAATCAATTGTTTGGCTTTTATCTTTAAATTGGCGTTCTTTGATAAAGTCTATCGCTTTTTGGTAGTTAAGGACAGTGACATAAAACCAAAATAAATTAGCTATTAAGTACAAATTTTCGGGATAAAGGGGAAGAAAAGCTTCCGCTAAGTCAACGGAATAAATAGGTTGATATTTCTCAAAAGCAAAGTGTCGGGTGACAGTGATGACGTGATTAAGTAATTCTGGAGAATTGCCGAGATAGGGTAAACTTAACCGGACTAATTCTATAGTATATTTATGAGCGTAAGGTATGACGGCAATTACTACCCGTTCCAATAATTGAGAGTTAACTGAACCCTGGGTAATTAATTCTAGTATTTGCCATTCTTGCAGTTGTTGAGGATGAAATCTATTTAATTTAATTTCAACGAGGGTTAAATGCAGTAAATTATCGAGATAGCTGGGATTAATTTCCTGTAGATGTTTACGAATTAACCAAGAGATTTCTAGATTTTCTAACTCTAATTGTCGGTTAGCTTCGGTAGTTAAAATATTGCTTAATTCTAGCAGCCATGAATCAGTTTCCTGTTCTTCTCCTTGAGTGAAAACAAATAACCAAGTAGCTTGTGCTTCTTCTTCTTTTGCCTGCAAAAGATAGGATAATCCTAAATACCAATAATAACTAATTTCTAGGGGTTCTCTTTCTATCAGTTCTTCGTAAAACTGACTAACAATATCGTATTGATTGTTTTCTAAAGCGGTTTTAACTTCATTTTGCCAAGACATGATTTAATTCTCTCCTTAATTAACTTTCACAATAGATTTGCCACATTTGACGATAGGCGCTTTCCACATCTTTAGTAAACTGACGTGCATTCCAAAGCGGTGCTGTTTGACGAGAAGCTTGCAATTGCATGGCTATTTTTTTTCTTAATTCCTCATCCATTCCTAATTTTATTCCCCACTGAATATACTCCTCATCACTCCAAGCAATACCCTCGCTAATTCCCGCATAAGTCATAAAAGTATAACTGTTACGACTGGCCCATTGTTGACCAACTTTTGTCACTACAGGAATCCCCATCCAAAGAGCTTCTAGAGTAGTGGTTGCACCACTATAGGGATAGGTATCGAGTACCACATCGGCAATTTGGAGATTAGCGCGATGAATTTCCTCCGTAGCAACTCCTGAGAGAAAGCGCAATCTATTTTCATCGATTCCTTCCTCTTTAGCAATGCTGATAAATAAATCTTTGATAAGCTTTTCACTCCCCGCACCTTTGATTAATAAATAACTGTTAGGTACTGCTTTAATAATCTGCATTTGTAAGCGAATTGTGGCGGGATTTCTTTTTAATCCCACTTGCAAAGTTAAATAAGTAATTGCGTCTGCTGGTATGTTTAAATTCTGTCGGGTTAGCGTTGGTGTTCCGATTTCAAATCCATCCACGGCAAGATAACAGTTAGGTAAGTGCCAAAGCTTCTCTTGATAAAACTCCTGAGCATTTTTTTCTAAAACTAAATTATCAACAAGGAAGTAATCAATAGCAGGTATTCCTGTGGCATCTAATCCTAACCATGTTATTTGAATTGGTGCGGGTTTAAGTGCCATAACTCGACAGGTGGCATCATTAGTTATACTATCTAAATCTACTAAAATATCGATGTTATCTTGATTAATTTTCTCGGCAATAATTTGGTGGTTTGCTGGTAAATTATCATACTTATCCACCTTATTTTTAAACCATTGTTCCGTAATATCATCCTCGACTTGATTGACTAGGTAGAGATGAATATTAAAGTTATCTCGTTGATGATAATGAATTAACCAGCGACTTAAAAACCCGACGGAATGTCGCCGTAAAGTATGGGCAATATAGCCAATATTTAGCTTTTTATTGACATCTTTAGGTTTCTGAGACTCGATAGTAACTTGATTAATTTTTTTTCTAACTGCCTCTTGAAAAAGTTTGGCTAACTGATTAGTTAACCTGCGATTACCTACTAAGTCATCTTTTAAATAAGCTAAGGGAGAAGTTATAGAAATAACCTCAGCTTGATTTCTCATGGGACATTGACACCGCTCTAAATTATTTTGAATTGCTTGATAATATTCTTGGGTTTTATTGTCAATATTTAACCAATTACCTGCTAAAAGTTCCGTATATAGCAGCAGATAAATACCATCCAGTTTTGCAGCTTTATCATTGGATAAATTCTTGATTTTATTAGCAGTTTCTAAGGCAAAATCAAAGTTACCAGTCTCGATATAGTATTGATGAATTTTATGCAAAAGTAGTAAGCGATCGGGTATAATATGGCCAATTCAAGTCTGAATTGCATCACTATCTGATCTACCTTTATAGAATACCTCATTCGGGGTACGATAGTCAAGACATTTTCGAGGACGATTGTTAATCAAGTTTACGGCTCTTTCCACCTCCTCTGGCTTAACGATTTTAAAATTCGTTCCCTTGGGGAAAAATTGTCTTAACAGTCCATTGGTATGCTCGTTTAATCCCCTCTCCCACGAATGATAAGGAGTAGCAAAATAAAAATCTGCTCCTAGTTTCTGACTCAACTCTTGATGTCCACAAAATTCTTTGCCGTTGTCACAAGTAAAGGTTTTTCTTTTGTCAGGGTGAATCTCTTGAAAAAGTTTTTCTGTGACTCTATTGATTTCCGATGCGGTTTTGTTTTTGGCTAATCCTGCCACTAAAAATTTCGAGGCTTTATCTACATGAGTAACGAGAACTCCTAGATGATTGCCTCCAATCATTGTGTCACTTTCCCAATGACCGATTTCAGTTTTCTGGTCAGCAATTACTGGTCGCTCGCTGATATCTACACGCCCTGGAATCCCTCCACGCTTACTTTTTGCTCCGCCTCGACTCTTTCTTTGACAAAGCCCCCGGCGTAAATATTTCTGGTACT
>NZ_JADEXI010000256.1:0-6326 GCF_015207185.1 Microcystis sp. LEGE 08355
CAGTAAGGGGATGGGGGTTTGGGTTTTGGTGAAGTTTTCTTAATCCCTATCCCCTACTATTCCCTAATCCCTATTGCCTGTTCTTTAAATTGCCGCAGACAGATATAATCATCTCTATCTACCTAAGAATGATCCCTCGATCGAGACCCTGATTCTCAAAACCTAATCATTATTTAACCTGACTCTCAAAACTTATGCACCGAATTGCTCCCCAAGCGGGTGGTTGGACAGCAGATACCGAAGGGGTGATTATTATTGACCAAAATCCGGCCCCGATTGTTCTCCTCACCATGGCCGATACCGATATTCAAACTCTAGCGGCAGCTATCGACCATCTACCCGATAATTTTCCCGCAATTCGCGCCCTGAATTTATCGCAGTTACAGCAGCAATACAGTATCGATAACTATGGGGACAAGGTACTATCCCAAGCAAGGGTGATTATTCTTCGCTTATTGGGGGGACGGGGGAGTTGGTCCTACGGGTTGGAAGTAGTTAAGGAAATTGTCGAGGAAACTGGTGCGACTTTATTTGTCCTCCCGGGAGAGGATAAACCGGATTTAGAGTTGATGAGTCATTCCACTGCTTCCCTGACTACTGTCAATCAGTTATGGTGCTATTTCACGGAAGCAGGGATAGATAACTGGATTAATGCTGCTAAATTTATCGCGCATACCTGTCTCCATCTCGACTATCCTCCCTCTCCTCCTGGGGTTGTCCCTAGGTTGGGAATCTATTCCCAGATAACCCTATCCCAACCCCAAGCACGGACTTGGATACTTTTCTATCGTTCCCATTATCTCGCGGGTAACACCAAAGCTATCGATGCTTTAATCAGCGCTTTCACCCAAAGAAATATTGAAACTGTCCCTATCTTTCTCTCCTCTCTGCGGGAAATCGAAGTGCAAGAGGAACTATTAACCCTCTTTTCCCACCATCCCCCAGACCTAATTCTCGATACCACTAGCTTCTCTATCCAACGACCAGAAGACAAACAAAATCATCACTTCTGGCAGTCTCTCAATAAACCCATCTTCCAAGTTATCCTCAGCAGCAGCAGTTTAGAAGCTTATCAACAGGGTTATCAAGGTCTTTCCCCCCGGGATGTGGCCATGAATATCGCTTTACCGGAAATGGATGGCAAAATTATCACCCGCGCTATTTCCTTTAAATCTGTCCTCACCCGACATCCCAAACTAGAAACGGAAATAGTTATCTATCAACCCCTCCCCCACCGGGTTGATTTTGTCGCTGATTTAACCGCAAACTATTGTCAACTCTCCTCCCTTCCCAACTCCCAGAAAAAAATTGCCCTCATTTTCCCCAACTATCCCAATAAGGATGGTCGTATCGCTAACGGAGTCGGTTTAGATACTCCCGCTAGTGGTTTGGAAATTCTTCGCGCATTACAAACCCAAGGTTATACCCTCACCGACCTCCCCGACCATAGCGATGAATTAATGCGATTGCTTATTTCCGGTATCACTAATGACCTGGAGACAAGGGAATTAAAACCTATCTATCAATCCCTCTCCCTAGAAGCATATCTAGATTATTTCTCCTCCCTTCCCCCCGATAATCAAAGCGCTCTGCTTGACCGTTGGGGACATCCAGACAGGGATTTCCCTATCCCCGGCATCCAGTTAGGTAATGTCTTTATCGGTATTCAACCTTCTCGCGGTTATGACCTTGACCCGACTCTTAATTATCATTCCCCCGACCTGGAACCTACCCACAGCTATCTCGCTTTTTACCATTGGTTACGACGGGAATTCCAAGTCACTGCTGTGATTAATCTCGGTAAACACGGCAATTTAGAATGGCTACCGGGGAAGAGTCTTGCTCTTTCTCCCCATTGTTATCCCGAAATCGCTTTCTCGTCGCTGCCGAATTTTTATCCGTTTATTGTCAATGACCCCGGAGAAGGTTCCAGCGCTAAAAGACGTTCCCAAGCTGTTATCATCGACCATCTCACCCCCCCCATGACGCGAGCGGAATTGTATGGGGATTGGGAAAAGTTAGAGTCCCTCATCGATGAATATTATCAGGCAGAATCTCTTGATCCTTCTCGTTTAGCTCTGATTCGCAAGCGGATTAACGATCTGGTGGCGAAAACTAATCTCGATCGAGAGCTAGGCACGATCTCGCGTAGCGAGCGCGTTGCGACCAGCGCTTCCTTTAGTCAATTTCTCACCCTCGTGGATGGTTATCTCTGTGAACTCAAGGAAGCACAAATCCGCGACGGTTTACATATCTTCGGTCAATGTCCCCAGGGTCAGCAGTTAATTGATTTAATCCAATCGATCGCTCGTTCTCCCAGTCCCGACCGCCCCGGTTTAACCCGTTCGATCGCCCTTGACCTCCATCTCGACTGCGACCCCCTGACGGAATATAACGATACCACTACTTATCTGGAAAGTCTCGCTCAGGATTTAATTAGCCGGAAAATTGAACCTGTAGGCGAAAATACGGCAAAAGAATTGGTTTGGCTAGAAAATCAGTTAATTCCTGCTTTAAAACAAACCCCCGATGAACTTACCTATCTCTTAAAAGGTCTCGCTGGCCAATACGTCCCCAGTGGTGCTTCCGGCGCTCCCACCCGCGGCCGTCCCGATGTTCTCCCCACCGGCAGAAATTTCTATTCCGTCGATACCCGCGCAATCCCCACAGAAACCGCGTGGGAAGTGGGAAGAAAGGCCGCAGAGGCACTAATTGAACGTTATACCCAAGAAAATGGCGAATATCCCCGCACTTTGGCGATTTCTATCTGGGGAACTTCGACGATGAGAAATAGTGGCGAAGATGTGGCCGAAGCCATGGCTTTACTGGGAATTCGTCCCCTTTGGGATGGTTTTTTCCGTCGGGTGGTGGGGTTTGAAATCCTTACCCCGTCTAGCTTAGGCCGTCCTCGCATTGATGTGACCGTTCGGGTATCGGGCTTTTTTAGGGACAGTTTCCCCAGCATACTACATCTTCTTAATTCTTGCATAAATGCGGTAGCTTGTCAAGAGGAAGAGGAAAAAATTAATCCTTTAGCGGCGAAAGTGAAGACAGAGAGGGAGTTTTGGCTAAGTCAGGGCTTAGGAGAAAAAGAGGCGAAACTGAGAGCTACTGCCAGAATCTTTGGCTGCAAACCGGGTGCTTATGGGGCCGGTTTACAGGGGTTAATCGAGTCACAAAACTGGCAAAATGATCAAGACTTAGCTAATGCTTATATTAACTGGAGTTGTTATGCCTATGATAGTCAAGGAACTGCCCATTCTTTACCAGAAGTATTGAGAAATAGACTGCAAGAATTAGAGATAGTGCTGCACAATCAGGACAATCGAGAACACGATATTTTTGACTCCGATGACTACTATCAATTTCAAGGCGGCTTAACTGCCAGTGTCCGAGCTTTAACCGGCAAAAATCCCGTCACCTATTTTGGTGATCATTCCCGTCCAGAAAATCCCCGCATCAGAACCCTAGAGGAAGAAATTCGTCGCGTTTACCGTTCGCGAGTGGTTAACCCCAAATGGATAGCGGGAGTGATGCGACACGGCTATAAAGGCGCTTTCGAGATGGCTGCGACCGTAGATTATATTTTTGCCTACTCTGCCACTACTCATCTAGTGGAGGATTTTATCTATCAGGGAGTAGCCGAAGCTTATTTATTTGACGAGAAGGTACAACAATTTATTCAGGAGAAAAACCCCTGGGCATTGCGAGATATGGCCGAAAGATTATTAGAGGCTCAACAACGGGGATTATGGACGCAGGTGGACCAGAAAACTTTAGATCGATTGAGGGCAATTGTCCATGAGGCCGAAGGAGCGATCGAATCGGGTCAGTAATTAGACCTCTGGCAAAAATCAAAAATCTTCCGTTAGAACGTAGGTTGGGCTTCGGCCGTGAGCTTTTGCCGAACGGTTGAAGCATGAAACCCAACCCCCGATTATGTTACACTACCGCTAACCCTAGATAAGGTAACTGGATGAACAGGGAATCCCTCCCATGAGTGCGATGGGAGCGTCAATACTGATATTTAACTTTGGCTGGCTCAGAGAAACTATCAAAATTCTGCAAATCTAACTTTTATTTTGTTAAAGAATTTCTCGCAAAGTTGCCGACGGACACTCACCGAACATTTTCTTATAATCTTTGGCAAATTGACCCATCTGCCAGAATCCTCACTGTATGGCGATCGCACTAACAGTAATTCCTTTACCCGCAGACGCTTTTAGTTGTCGTCGTACCCCGTTAAGACGTTGAATTTTGAGATAAGTCGCAGGTCCGGGGCCAAAACATTCCTGAAAACCGTAACGGAGGGTACGTTCACTGATGTGCAGTTCTTGACAGAGATCGAGGATCGAGGGGGGGCGATCGAGATTGTCCAGTAAGATCTCCTCTGCTCGCTTAATGTAGGGATATCGTATTGAAGGGTGCAGGGGCGGATCGTTTTGATGGGAATCGAGTACATCTAGAACCAGAGAGGTAAATCGGTCGGGCGAATTGTATGCCCCCGACTTGAGCTACGAACAGTTCCCCCTGAAAAGTTCTTGCCTCGATCGGTCGATGAATCATATCCCAACGAAAAGCTCTCATCTGCGACCCTAGTTCATCGATATCGTGAAAACGAATAGTCTCGATCAGGGGCTGTCAATTGATATTCATTTTGTCTGATTTAGGATAGCAGAATTATTAAAAATTATTATAGCGTTTCCTGTTCGCAAGAGGTACACTATCGATGTTGAAAAGCTTAATTAGCAAAGGTTTAAGTGTGCCACACAGGTGTGAGAACCGCTATAAGTATTATTAAGAGTTATTCTCTTGTCAATATGCAGGATACTTCACCAATCTTAATTGTAGAGTTTTTTGGCTTTTATGGGTTAATAACGTCAGACTCTGACTTTTTTCCCTGATTTAGTGGTTTCTCGTTATCCGCAATATTTTTTCAAATTTATGGTCAATTCTTAATAAAAATCTATAAGTCTAAGTTTGCCATTTTTTGATAGCGATCGCTTTTGCCAAGCTTCTATAATAGTCTTCTAGAGGCTAATAGATAGAAAGTCGCTGTTTATTCAAGCAAGAAAATTTAGAAAGAAGATAGGAGATAAATAGCCTTAAAATTAATTAGCAGGAGGAAATATTACCAATTAAAGGTTCGCTGCTATGAAATTCCGTCAATTGATGCGGGCAACAGAAAATAAATACAATCGGCTGCTGGCAAATCTAGTCTTGCTCTACATTATTTACCCATTTTTAGTATATCTACCCCTCGGAGATTTGCTAGTTTTCTTTTTCTTCTCCCTCTCTGTGATCATCGCCGTCTATCAGATTGATCGCAGTAAATTGGCTTTAAGATGTAATATCGGTCTGTTTCTAATTGCCCTCATCCTGCGAGTATTCGGCACGATTATCCCTATTTATAGGGATTTAACCGGTTGGTTCGATCTGTCTAGTACATTAATTTCTCTAGCTTTTATTAGTTTATGCGTGTACTCGATTTTACAAGAATTAATTCTCGCCGAACAGGTAACATCCGATATCATCAAAGGGGGAATTTGTGTCTATTTTCTCCTAGGATTTTTCTGGGCATCCGCTTATAATATCGTCCAGATTTTCGACCCCGATTCCTTTAGCTCCGCCGCTCAAACCGTCAACCAGGCGGATCTACTTCATTTCAGCTTTACTACCCTGGCCACGGTTGGTTACGGTGATATAGTTCCTACCAGTAAAGTCGCTAGAGTTCTAGCCAATTTAGAAGGAATGGCTGGAGTTCTCTATCCCGCCGTTTTTATCGCTCGTTTAGTCAGTTTACACAATGGTCGTTAACCAAAACAATCCAGCGCCTTGGAGAATATTAGATGATTATGCGTCGCTTTATGCCGATTCTTTCTTTACTTTTGCCTTGGGTCACTGCCGCAGGAGTCTTGGCGGAAATACCGACTCTATCCCAGGAAATCCGCCCAAAAACGGCGGAACAGGTGATCGAGCAACTCTGTGCTAATTTAACCAAACAGCGATCGTTCACTGTCAAGATGGATGTCACCTATGACGATGTACTGGACTCTGGGGCGAAAGTTCAGTACAGTGCCTATCAAAACATCTGGGTAGAGAAACCCGATCGCCTGCGCTCGGACTACACTGGAGTTGACATCCTCGCCGCCGTGAAACGGACGGCGATTCCCAAACCTCACGATTTCGGAAATTTTGGGTCTGAAACCCCGCCGTTCTAGGTTGGCTTTACGTTAGAATTAAAAGGCCAGTCTCGAAAACCAAGTGGACGGCGCAGCACCTTGAAAACTCGGCTTATACCATTTTTCTTTATTCTTGGCAGGTAT
>NZ_JADEXI010000257.1:0-6309 GCF_015207185.1 Microcystis sp. LEGE 08355
CCCTAAAACCCAAAACCCAACCCCCAATGGACAACTCCTATTCTGAATTAACCGAAGACTTGCTGAAATTGGTGCAACATTTACCCCACTTGAAAGATGGTAAATGGATTCAAAGAGCTCTGGAAGCAATAGTCAGAATTGCCGAGGAGGAAATCGATCGCCTGGATTGGAAAATTTTAACCTATGCGATCGAAGATCTAGAAAAGGGATTTCAGGTATTTTACCCCTACCGTCACATTCGTAAACTGACCATTTTTGGCTCGGCACGCATCAAACCCGAGAGCAGTGAATACCGTCTCGCAGTAGAGTTCGCGCGCTGTATCAGTCAATACGGTTTTATGGTGTTAACCGGTGCCGGGGGTGGCATCATGCAAGCAGGGAATGAAGGCGCTGGACGGGAAAATTCCTTCGGATTAAATATTCAGCTACCCTTTGAACAGGGGGCTAATCCCTATATCATAAATGATGCCAAATTAATCGATTTTAAATATTTCTTTACCAGAAAACTATTTTTTCTGCGGGAAAGTGACGCAGTAGCTTTATTCCCCGGTGGTTTCGGCACCCAAGATGAGGCCTTTGAGACGCTTACCCTCTGTCAAACCGGTAAATACGGACCTGCACCCCTAGTATTAATTGATGAGCCTGATGGGGACTACTGGCAAACTTGGCAAGCACAAATTAGTGAAAATCTGCAAAAAAGAGGACTGATATCCGCCGAAGATCGGAATTTTTATACTATTACCAACGATCTAGACCACGCTTGTCAAACAATTCGCCACTTTTATCGGGTGTATCACTCCAGCCGTTTTGTGGGAGAATCCTTTGTTATTCGCCTTAATCACGAACTAAGCGGGGAACAGATCGAACAAATTAACCAAAACTTCGGCGATATCGTAGTTAAGGGGAAAATCGCACCCAGTCAAATTCTAGAACGAGAGAATCGGGATTCCAGCCACCATTTACCCCGTCTAGTTTTTTACTTTAACGGCAAGAGTTATGGACGCTTGTATCAATTAATTGATCACATCAACGATTTAAGTCCTGTAGTGACCCTCGAAGAGCATCCCGAAAGAAAATAAACCCTAGGCTAGAGTTTCCGGACAGTATCCTAAACCCTTAGTAAATTGTTGCCGAAAAGCCTCTATATCTTGCTGATCCGGGGTACCATGGGAGACGATCGCCACTTGGTAACGACGCATGACATCAATCGGGGATTGTCCTGTTTCCAAACTCCAAAAAACCATCTGGAGACGCATTTCCGGTTGATAGGGAATCCCTAACTCATTCATGTAGGCGCGAAAATCCCCGTGTTGGCAAGGAGTAAGCATTTGATTAAACTTGACCTTGACCACCCAACCGTTAATCTGATGGATAACCGTCATCACGGAGGAGGGTAGATGAGTCATCGATCGCAGGTATTCGGTGACTCGTAGCGTTAGACTAGCGTTAGCAAGAAAATAGAGATAGTCCATAGTGGCCGCTGGGATGTTGGCTAATAGTCACGATTAGTGTTATATCTCTAGTCTGACGATAAACCGTTCCAGATACCAAGGGGAGAAATCCCCGATTTAGTGAAGTTCGCCTGGGTAGAATTACCCAACTTTTGCGAAGATCTTTATGATGATAATGACGATGATCCCTGACCAATCACTCTCCAGCTACGATTATCACCTTCCTCCGGAGTTAATTGCCCAAAATCCCGCAGAACCCCGAGACAGTTCCCGTCTTTTGGTGGTAGATTCTCCTAATAGTCATAATTTGGCTATTTTTCGGGATTTACCCACTTGGTTAGAGCCGGGGGATTTGCTGGTTCTCAACGATACTCGCGTGATTCCGGCCCGTTTATTTGGCCGTAAAGTCACGGGTGCCCCCGTAGAAATATTACTATTGGAAGAACAGGATGACCATCGTTGGTTATCTCTGGTGAAACCGGGAAAACGCTTTAAAGTCGGTTCAGAAGTCCTTTTTTATCCGAAAACAGGGCGAACGGAAGACCAAGCAAAATTATGGTTAGCGAAAGTAATCGATCGAGATCTGAACACCAGTGGTCGTCTGCTGGAATTTCAACGTCATCCCGGACGCAGTTTTTGGGATATGTTGGAGGAGTACGGTCATATTCCTTTCCCCCCCTACGTCACCGAATCAGAGGCGGAAGAAGACCGTTATCAAACAGTTTACGCTGATAAACAGGGTTCTGTGGCCGCTCCCACGGCCGGATTACATTTTACTCCCGAATTATTCCATAAGCTCGCCCAGAAGGGTATAGATACCGCCTATATCACCCTTCATGTGGGAGTGGGAACCTTTCGTCCCGTGGAAGTGGAAAATATTACAGAACACCTAATGCACCGGGAATTTTTGCAGATTTCCGCCGAAACTGCCGAAAAAATTGCCCAAACAAAGGCTAGAGGTGGCCGGGTTATCGCCGTAGGAACCACCGTAGCTCGCGCCTTGGAAGGGGCAATTAAAGAAACTAAGAGCGATAAATTAACCGCTTTTCAGGGAAAAACCAATTTATTTGTCTATCCGGGTTATCAATGGCGGGTTATCGACGGCATGATCACTAATTTTCACCTACCCAAGTCCAGTTTGATGATGTTAGTCAGTGCCTTAGTCGGACGGGAAAGACTACTGGCATTGTATCAAGCAGCTATCCAAGAGCGTTTCCGTTTCTATTCCTTCGGTGACGCTATGTTAATCCTACCCAGCGCTTGCAGCAGTAACCAGTAAGTAGTTGGACAAAATTACATCCACACCCTAGAAAGAAGGAGGAGCAGAACTGCGGAAAGGGCAACAGGAAAAAGGTAAAAATATGTGTAAGCGGCCCGCGCATCTAAATTGGTCTAGGTCGATTATCGAACCATCTCTAGCCTGTTGTCTATCCTAACCAAGAAATGAAAAGAAAAGATATTAAAATTGGTCGCCGCTATTCTAGCAAACCCCTGCAAATATTTTTAATTATTGCCTTCACCGTCGCCGCTCCCTTTGCTATTTTTTATCTTATTGCCTTGGCCTATCTCTGGCAAGGCGATCGACTTTTGGCCGCGGGGGAGAAGGAATCGGCTCTGTCTGCTTACCGAACAGTTTTATCTTTTGACGAAAATTCAGTCCAAGCCCATATAAAAATCGCTCAGGTCTTACAAAGTCAAAAACGCTATTCTGAAGCCTTAGAAGCCTATGATCGTGGCTTTATCGTTAATAATAAACCACCGATGGAACCCTCCCAAAGTAATTATTTAGTGGCTTTGGGGGATATCTTCGCCCAAGAGGAAAAATGGTCAGAGGCGATCGATGCTTACCAAAAAGCAATGATCATTAAACCAACTTTTAAAGGGCAATTTCAGCTAGGAAAAGCTCTCTATAGTTTACAACGTTGGGATGAGGCGGCGAAAGCTCTGCAAGCAGCGGTTTTTCTCGATCCTAGTCAGGGAAAAGCCTATTTTTATCTGGGAAAGGCCTACAGTGAACAGCAACTCTGGCCAGAGGCCAGTTATGCCTATCAGCAAGCTCTAGAATTGATACCTAGTCAGGGTGAAACCTACAAAAAATTAGGAGAAACCCTAGCAAAACAGGGAAAATGGGAGGAAGCAGAGCAAATATATCGACAGGCTTTAATTTACGCCCCTAAAGATGGGGATATTTATAATTATCTGGGCGAAGCTTTAGCGGAACAGGGAAAACTAGGGGAAGCCATGGCAGTTTTTCAACAGGCGCGGCAAATTAGCCCCAAAAATGCCAATATTTACGAAAATCTTTGTTATACCTATATCGATAGTGGTCAGATCGATGAGGGTCTAAATTGGTGTCGGCAGGCCGTAGAAATCGATCCCAATTTATCAGAAGCTAGATTTATTTTACAGGAAATCCAACGGGGACGATTGATTCATGATCATCCCGAATTATTAAAAATGCCAGAGATAATTCCCAGTGTTAAGAGTGATCCTCTGGTGAATTTAAAACGCTCAATTGTTAAAATTGTCATTCGCGGCAAAAATAACAATGGTATCGGCACTGGTTGGTTATTAAAACGAGATAAAGATAGAGCTTGGATCGTGACTAATCGCCATGTGGTGACGAATTCCCGTCAAGAAATCGATGCAGAGGCACGCGTTTTTGTGGAGTATTATAGCCAACCACCCCAGGGAAAAATTCGCAAGCGTTCAAAAGCTAAAATTCTCCACATTACCCCAGCTAATGACTGGCTCGATTTAGCAGTCTTAGAGGTAAAAAATCCCCCCCCAGATTTAAAACCTTTAGCTTTAGCACCCCTACCAATTGCCCCTAATCAACCAGTAATCTCGATCGGTAATCCTTTTAATCAAAAAGATTGGACTGTCAGCAAAGGCACGGTTAATGATAATAATGAAAAATCCTTAAGTTTATCCATGTTTGTCGTTTCTGGACAGTCGGGAAGTCCAGTTTTAAACGATAAAAATCAAGTGGTGGGAGTGATTTCCCAAGCGAGTTTATTTTGTGATAATCCCTCCACTCCTAAACCCCTAGAAAATGCCGTTAAATTAGGCTGCGGTTTCGCAATTCCCATTGACAGAGTGCGAGAAAAGTTAAGGGAGTGGGGAACTTTTTCAGTAATCAGTAATCAGTAATCAGTGGATAGTGGATAGTGGATAGTGGATAGTGATCGATCACTGTTTACTGGTCACTGGTCACTAATAACTGATAACTGATAACTGGTCACTGATAACTGATAACTGGTCACTGATAACTGATAACTGGTCACTGATAACTGATAACTGCTATGCTACTCTAGGCAGACAACCATTCGATCAAGAACACCGTGGCTAACCAAGAAGCAACTTCCCCCGCTATTCGTACCCCCTTATACAATTTAATTGCCCAACAAACCAGCAAATTTACCCCTTTTGCGGGTTGGGAGATGCCGATACAGTTTAGCGGCTTAAAAATCGAACATAATGCTGTCCGCAATGATGTCGGGATGTTTGACATCTCCCACATGGGCAAATTTATCTTAACTGGCGATAATCTGGTTCAATCTCTCCAAACCCTAGTTCCCTCTAATTTAGCCCGTTTAAGGGCAGGAAAGGCACAGTATAGCGTTTTACTTAACCCGGACGGTGGCATAATCGATGATATTATCTTTTACTACCAAAGCGAAAGCCAGGGCCTGTTAATTGTTAATGCCTCAACTACCGATAAAGATCGAGAATGGATTTTAGGCAATTTAGAGGGATCGGGGGTCAAATTAGAGGATTTATCGCGAGAAAGGGTCTTAATTGCCCTGCAAGGACCCAAAGCATCCACAATTTTACAGCCCTTGATCGGGGAAAAATTAAGCGATTTTGGCCTATTTAATCACTGGGAAAGCCAGCTTTTCGGGGAAAAAGTTTTTATCGCCCGGACCGGTTACACGGGAGAAGATGGTTTTGAAATTATGGCCGCTCCTGAAATCGGACAGCAACTTTGGACAGAATTTTTAAATTTAGGGGTGACTCCCTGCGGTTTGGGGGCCCGGGATACCCTGCGTTTAGAGGCAGCTTTAGCCCTTTATGGACAGGATATCGACGATAGCACGAGTCCCCTAGAGGCTGGCTTAAATTGGTTGGTTCATCTGCCAGAAAAAGGCGATTTTATCGGTCGCCATGTCCTCGAAGACCAAAAACTTAATGGTGTCAATCGGCTCTTGGTGGGATTGCAGATGTCCGGCAAACATATCGCGCGTCACGATTATCCGGTAGTATTCGCCGGGGAAGTGGTGGGTAAAGTCACCAGTGGCACTTTATCACCAACTTTAAACACAGCGATCGCCTTAGCCTATCTTCCCACACCTTTCGCCTCGATCGGACAAGCGATCGAAGTGGAAATCCGCGGCAGCACCTACCCCGCTACCGTAGTCAAAAAACCCTTTTATAAAAGTAAAAAGTAACGTAACTACCGAGGTCTTGACCGAAAATTTGGGTACAAACCCCGCCCTTTACTGTAGGGTCGGGCGGCTTTAAATAAATATGTATTGTCAACTTAAAGAATTTTGTGTTAAGACATTGATACTCGGTCGAGCAGTGTCAAAATGTTTGTACTAGAATACAAAGTTAAGCCAAAACCTAATCAGATAGAAGCCATTAATGAGGCAATACGGACAACCCAATTTGTTCGGAATAAAGTCCTGCGTTATTGGATGGATAATCCGGGTGTTGGCAAAACAGAGTTATTTAGGTACAACACAGCATTAAGGAAAGAGTTTAAATAGCTGGTTATAATTAAATTAAAAATGGATTTTAGGTTCGATCCCCCCTGCCCCCCTTGATAAGGGGGGTGCCGATCCCCCCTTAGTCC
>NZ_JADEXI010000258.1:0-6286 GCF_015207185.1 Microcystis sp. LEGE 08355
GAATGGGACTGTCCAGACTGTGGGACTCACCATGACCGAGATATTAACGCCAGTAAAAACATTTTGGCCGCAGGGCTTGCGGTGTCAGTCTGTAGAGCGACCATAAGACCAGAACAGAGTAAATCTGGGGCGGCAGGTGCGAAAAATCCTTCGGGAAAGAAGCAGAAACCTAAATCGTGAGGTTTGGGAATCACCGTCCGTTCACGGCGGTGAGGATGTCAACCTTTATTATTCTATAGTTAAGGGGTCAACATCGATCGCCATACTTACCTTGGCTAAAACTAAGCTTTTCAAAGGACGCAAAAGACCACCGATATCAGCCTGGTCTCCTGATAATTTTAACAGAATTTGCCAGCGATAACGGTTAGCCACACGCATAATTGTTGCGGGTGCAGGTCCCAAAATATCCCAATCGGAACCGAAATTATTAACACATTCCTCCGCGACATTTTCGGCACTTTTCTGCACTGCTTCTCCATCTAAACCACTAAAGCGAATTAAGACTAAACTGCCGTAGGGAGGATAATTTAAACTCTCTCTCTGCATTAATTCCGTCTCGACAAAACCCTCATAATCGTGGGTTTGCACTGCTCTAATCACGGGATGTTCGGGGGTATAGGTTTGGATAATTACCTTTCCTTCTCTTTCTCCCCTTCCTGCTCTCCCTGCTACTTGAGTTAGGGTTTGAAAAGCGCGTTCGGAGGCGCGATAATCGGAGTGATAAAGTAAGCCATCGGCTGCCATTACTCCTACTAAAGTAACTCGATCGATATCTAATCCTTTGGTGAGCATTTGGGTTCCCACTAAAACATCAAACTCACCATCAGTAAATAGTTTTAATAGTTCCCGGGGAGCATTTTTGTTACGGGTGGTATCACTATCAAAACGCAAGCAGCGCAAATCAGGAAATTCTTTGCTTAATTCTTGGGTGACGCGCTGAGTACCAGTACCGAAAAATTTTAGATAGGGAGAACCACATTCAGGACATTGTTTCGGATGAATGCGACCATAGTTGCAGTAGTGACAGCGGAGTAATTCTTGCGCTCCCGGTTCGGTGTGGTGGTAGGAGAGAGAGACATCACAGTGGGGACACTCCAGCACATAACCGCAACTTCTGCAAGATACAAATGTACTGTGTCCCCGGCGACTGACGAATAAAATTGCCTGTTCTCCCTTGTCGCGCAGGGTTTCCAGAGATGAACGCAGGGATTGACTAAACAGGGAACGATTGCCTCGTTGCAATTCCCGTCGCATATCGACGATTTCCACCCGCGGTAAGGGGCGATTTTGGATGCGATCGGGCAAAGATAGGTAAAGACTGGGATTAGCTTGGGATTCTAGCCATGTTTCTAGGGATGGCGTGGCCGAGCCTAAAATTACGGGACAATGGTTTAATTGAGCGCGCCATTTAGCCACGGTACGCGCGTGATAGGTGGGGAGTAATTGACTTTGTTTAAAGCTGCTATCGTGTTCTTCATCGAGGATAATCATGCCTAGATGGGGTAAAGGGGCAAAAATCGCCGATCGCGTCCCGATAATAACTTGCGGGGTTCCTGTCAACATCTGTCGCCAGGTATCGTATCTTTCTCCTTCCGAGAGGGCGCTATGATAAACATAGACTCGATCGCCAAAACGGGCCACAAAGCGATCGGTTAGTTGCGGTGTTAATCCAATTTCGGGGACTAAAACCAAGGCAGATTTACCCGCTGCTAGGATAGGTGTGATCGCCTGTAGATAGACTTCTGTTTTACCCGATCCCGTCACTCCATGTAAGAGAGTGCTTTCACCACCTTTTAGGGTTTGAATGGCTTCTAAAGCCTGTTTTTGACTATAAGTGAGTGTTTTTGGTTGATCCCTGCTCATAATCGCCGAGGATAAGCGCAGAAATTCCCGGTCCTCAATCACCACATAACCCTTGTCAATTAGTGGTTTAAAATGTTTTGTCCCCGCGAGTTGTGCCAATTCTGGCAGCCACATTTCTCCTCCCTGATGACGGAGAATTTCGACAATTTTGCGCTGATTTTCGGTTAAATCGGCAGGAAAGTCGGTTATTAGCAGGGTAATGGCTTTTTTTAGCTTAATATTGGTACTTTTGGGTGCTTCTAGATAACTTTCCACCCAACCGCGCTTAACTAAGTCTCGAATACCGTAATTAGCATTTTTTACCTTTTCTTGCAGGTATTTCGCCGAATAATCGCCTTCTTTTTGATTTTTGAGCAGGGATAAAATCTGACGGGAGAGGGGAGTACAAAAAACTTCCGCACCGGGGGGAATAGCTTCTGGTTTTAATCTGATGCGACGTTGGGAACTTCGCAGTAAACCCGTAGGTAAAGCGACGCGAACAACGGTGATTAAATCCGTTGCGTAGTATTGGGCGATTTTCGTCAATAACTGCCAATAATTATCGGGGAAAAAGCCCTTAGCAATCACATCTTCCACGGGACGAATTTGATTTTCTTCTAGTCCTGCGGGCAAATTTTCGAGAAATCTAAGAGCAATTCCCCCAATTACCTGAGAACCAAAGGGAACGCTTAAAATATCGCCGATTTCTACCGTTAAATCCCGGGGGATACTATAGGTTAATATTTGCTGATCCTCTTGACTATCTCTAGGATAAGGGCGATCGACCAAAACCTCTAACCACGGTTGCCCAGTTGTGGTTAATTGGTAAGGTGTGCGAGGTTCCGCTACAGTCAGGGTAGCACAGCGATCGAGCATGGTTATCAGTTATCAGTTATCAGTTATCAGTGGGGAGCGGGAAGTGGGGAGTGGGAAGTGGGGAGTGGGAAGTGGGGAGAATGGGGTATTTAAATTATAGTTTAAAGCTTGAGGGGAATAAAACCAGTTAATTTTCTCTAAAAACAGTTTAAATATTGCTTTTTTGCCCACAAATTTTGATTTTTAGCTAGTGAAGTCTTCCCCAAAGAATTTTTATCCACCCTTAAGCATTGATAAAGTTAATGATAACTATTGACTATTAGCTATTAAATCGCACCATAGTTAGTCAAAAGCTGAGAATAGTTCTCAATAAAAAAAGCGAAGAATAGTCATAAAAAGCTGACTGCTATCTTGATTGTTAAGAAGCGTGATCTTTACCTAGTCAAATACCAAAAACCTTAGTTAGAGTGTATAAGTGGAAACCCTGAAAGTCTCCCCTATTCACCAGAAAATCTGATTATCTGGTTGAGCGATTTGTAACAATCCACACAGAAGCGCCTAATTATATCCCAGAAATGGCCGCCATTAATTAAGAAAACGTTTAAAAAATCTGCTCCCCGAAAATTCAATGTAACAATCAGCCATTGGGAGAAACTAAGTTTTTCCCCGCTATTATAACCCCACTCCATCCATAACTGCTTATGAAAATCTCTAAACTAGCCGCTGATGATAATTTTAATCAAATCATTGCCTTGGAGACAAATCCTTTAGAACTGGAAAGCGTGGATTTTGCTGAAAGAACTGACGAAGATCTGACTGAATCTTTACCGGAAACCCTAAAAAACACTCGTGGGAGTAGTGGAACGGGATACGATAAAGGCAGCAATGAAGACACTGTTGGCGCATTTTTTAAAGAAATGGCCCGTTATCCCCTGCTTAGTGCGGAAGAAGAAATTGAATTAGCCTACTCGGTTAAGTTTCTCATGGAAGCGGAAGAAGTACGCCAAAAACTGCAAGAAAATTTACATCGTCCCCCGACGAAAACGGAATGGGCGATCGCTTTAGAATTGGATAATGAACGTCAACTGGAAAACCGTCTTTATCGGGGACGAACAGCTAAAAGGAAAATGATTCGTTCTAATTTGCGCTTGGTGGTTTCTATCGCTAAACGCTATTTAAATCGCGGGGTTCCTTTCTTAGATTTAATTCAAGAAGGTGCGATCGGACTCAACCGTGCGGCCGAAAAATTCGATCCCAATAAAGGTTATAAATTCTCTACCTATGCTTATTGGTGGATTCGACAAGCAATCACCCGCACCATTGCTAACGATGCGCGGACAATTCGTTTACCGATTCACATTGTCGAAAAACTCAATAAACTCAAAAAAGCGCAGCGCATTCTCAAGCAAGATTTACAGCGCAATCCCAATGAACGGGAACTTGCGGAAGCGTTAGAAATAACTCCCGAACAATTGCGGCAATTATTACAATTGCGTCGTCAATCTCTCTCTTTAAATCATCGTGTAGGGAAGGGAGAAGATACGGAATTAGTGGATCTTTTGGAAGATGATGATCTACAACTTCCCGAAGATAAAATGAATGAGATGATGATGCGTCAAGAAATTTTCGCAGTTTTAAGTGATGTTCTCACGGAACGGGAAAAAGATGTTATCTCCCTCCGTTATGGTTTAGCTACCAGTCAACCCTATACCCTAGAGGAAGTGGGGGGAATGTTCAATTTATCTCGGGAACGAGTACGTCAAATTCAAACTAAAGCGATGCGAAAATTACGTCGTCCTCAAGTCGCACGTCGTCTGAAAGGATGGTTACATTAATAATTTTTTCTAACTCGTTCTGTCCTCTCTCCTTTTTCCTGGAGAGCTTTTTTTGTCGATATTTAGCTTAAAATTAAGGTAAAGCTGATTTTCTCAGTAAATAGTCATAATACCTATGAACCGACATCTCCAACCGAAAGTGAAAACGGGAAAATATCAATCTCCCCAAGAAGTCATCGACTTTGCTTTGCAGTTAGGGAGTTGCGTATTAATAAGTTACCATCTAGACTAGAGAAGCAACTTGTTACTCCCACTCTCAACTATGGTAACTGAACTGACTGAAAAAATCAAATCAAGCTTGAAAGATGCGGCAAAAAAGCTGACAGGTTTTAAGAAAAGGGCTTTTATGGCGCAAGTAACTATAGACTATTTTAACTCTTCGCCGCGCCGGGCCGAAACAGAATTGGGATGGTCTAGGCAGGCAATAGCAACAGGATTGAAAGAGTTAGAAACTGGAATTATTTGTGTTGATAACTATCGTGCTAGGGGGAGAAAAAAAACGGAGGAACTGCTACCAAACTTAGAGGCAGACATCAAAAGTTTAGTGGAGATGTACTCGCAAGCAGACCCTAAATTCCCATCAACTTTTGCCTTTACTAGAATCAGTGCCAGAGCGGTAAGAGAGGCATTAAAAGAAGAAAAAGGCGATCAAGATGAACAATTGCCCTCTCGTCAAACTATTGGAGATATTTTGAATCGAATGGGCTATAGTTTAAAAAAAACACAAAAAATAAAACCGCTCAAAAAAATCCCCAAGGTAATCGCACGTCGTTTTGTATAAAATGTAACAGACAGAGGTTACTAAATGTCATTACTAGCAGGACGAGCTGATATAAGTTAATCTGAGAGGAAGTAAAAAGTTACATAGTGTAGCAGTTGAGCATGGCATCCGGTTTTGGCCCCCCTAGTTTTAAACCCCAAGCAAGAGCGAGAGGCTAAGGTTTTAAGAAACAGTGTCTTGAAACATTTTCAGCATCTAGAAGACCCCAGAGCGGACAGGGGGCGCAATCATAGCCTAGTCTCGATAATTACCATAGCTATCTTGGCGGTGTTGGCTGGTGCCGATGGTTTTGCCGCCATAGAAGCCTACGGTCAAGCCAAGCAATCTTGGTTGGAAACATTTTTAGACCTACCGAAGGGGATACCTTCCCACAATACCTTTGGCAGAGTGCTAGGGATGCTAGAACCCAAGCAATTACAGTCGGGATTCCTGGCGGGTGATAAGAGAAATCACAGAGAAGTTGAACATAGAACTAATCCACATAGAGGGGAAAACGGCCAGAAATTCTTATGACCGGGAGGAAAATCTGAAAGCTTTGCACACAGTAAGTGCCTGGAGTAGCGAACATGGCTTGGTTCTAGCCCAAGAAAAAGTCAAGAGCAAATCCAACGAAATTACCGCCGTGCCGCTCAGAAGTGCAATTGCTCAATCTCAAGGGAGCGATAGTCACCTTGGATGCGATGGGAACCCAGACAGAAATAGCCAAACAAATCAAGTCTGGGGGAGGAGATTATGTTTTTGCCCTCAAGGGCAACCAAGGCAAGCTCTTTCAACAAGTAGAAGGCTGGTTTGACCAAGCTATAGCCCGGGATTGGCAAGGGATTGAATACAGCTACCACGAAAAGGTGGAGTCGGGGCATCACCGTATCGAAACCCTTCAAATTTGGGTAGTGCCAGTGTCTCAATTACCGCTCCTGCATCGGCATAGTCTGTGGCCAGGCCTAACCACCCTAGTCATGGTTCGCAGTGTCCGCCAATTATGGAATAAAACTACTACAGAAATTCGCTTCTT
>NZ_JADEXI010000259.1:0-6281 GCF_015207185.1 Microcystis sp. LEGE 08355
AATTAATTACACATATCTAACCACCTCTTGCCTCTTGCCTCTTGCCTCTTGCCTATCTTCACTAGGAAATTAATTTTGCACGACTACTTATTAGGTCGAGGTCTATTAGATACTGGAGTAAAGTTTAAAAAAAACTGAGAAAATACACAAAATCCAGATACGCTAAAAAAGTATATCTTCACTTTCAAAGCGTAAAGCGCGAAAGCGCAAGCGCGTCGGTGAAACCGAGGGTTCCTTCAAACCGACATTTTAGGTAAGTATCTAATCACAATTAATTACACATCTAATACCATTTTTCTTTATTCGCGTCACAACGAATGAAGGTTTGGCAAGCATTCGAGCGTGGATGTCTGTCATGGATTTAGAAATTTGGTATAAGCCACTACTCCGTCAGACTTCTGCTGTGATCAGTAAACAGTGAACTGAAAACTCAAATCCGATCCCTAATAGCTGTATCCCGTCTCCCGTCTCCTGTATCCCGTCTCCTGTCTCGGAGTCTCCTATCTCGGAGTCTCGACTAGGAAATTAATTTTGCACGACTACTTAAATATAATATTCGAGACCCAATTTTTTTGATTGATTTATTAATAACTTTAATTTATATTCCCTTTCTTGTTGTTTTTTTTACCTATTAGTATAGTCGTTGCTATTTGGGAAGAAATGACTGAGGACAAGGATTAAAAGGAGTATTCCCCATTTCTTGTTATCAAATGGCCTTAGCTCATCATAAAGGTCAAAGGTATTAAAGGTGTAAAGGTTACTGCCAACCGCGCAAATTAAAATAACCCACACAAAAATCAGCCCCTTTTCTGTAAAATTGGCAATAAATGGGACTCAATATGATCAAAAATGCGCGGCATATTTTTAATCCGTAGGGTGCGCTCTTCGATAGCGTAACGCACCGACAATTGTGGTGGGTGATTTTGGTTATGGTGGTGGGTTACGCGTTGCTAACCCACCCTACTGATTTACTTAATCCAAACAGTTTTAACGTTGACAAATTCGCGAATACCTTCCACACTTAATTCCCGTCCAAAACCAGAACGTTTAATACCCCCAAAGGGCAAGCGAGGATCGGATTTAACCATACCGTTAATAAACACACAACCGGCCTCAATTTCAGTAATTAAACGCTCAATTTCTTCGGGGTTATTCGTCCAAGCACTAGAACCTAAACCAAAGGGACTATCATTAGCTAAAGCGATCGCTTCATCGATATTTTTGACTCGAAATAGTAAAGCCACCGGTCCGAAAAATTCCTCTTTTTCCCCCGGAGAACCAGCAGGAATATCGGTTAAAATCGTCGGTAGATAGAAGTTACCTTTTCCCTCTAAACGTTGACCCCCCACAAGGACTTTACCACCCATAGCGACGGTTTTTTCCACTTGGGCGGCAATTTCCGAGATGATCGATGCCGTGGCCAAAGGACCGATATCAACAGTTTCATCGAGGGGATCACCAACTCTTAAAGCTTGGAATTTGGCCACTAATAACTGTTCAAATTGATCGGCGACAGTTTCCATAACAATAAACCGTTTAGCGGCGATACAAGTCTGACCATTATTTAACAATCGCGCCGTCACTGCCGTAGCCGCTGCCGCCTCGATATCGGCAGTATCTAAAACGATAAAAGGATCACTACCTCCCAACTCCAAAACCACTTTTTTGATCTGTTTTCCTGCGGCGGCTGCTAAACTCATCCCCGCCGGTTCACTACCGGTTAAAGTGGCGGCTTTTACCCGTTCATCGTTAATTAAATCACTAACGCGATCGGCCCCGATCAAGAGAGTTTGAAAAGCACCTTCGGGAAAACCGGCTTCTAATAAAATTCTTTCCACCGCTAAAGCTGATTGGGGGACATTAGAAGCGTGTTTGAGTAGGCCGACATTTCCCGCCATTAAAGCGGGGGCAGCAAAGCGAAATACTTGCCATAAAGGGAAATTCCAGGGCATAACCGCTAAAATCACCCCTAAAGGTTGATAACGGACAAAACTGCGACTAGCATCGGTGGTAATCAGCACATCTTCCAGATAACCGGCGGCATTATCGGCATAAAAACGACAAACCAAGGCACATTTGAGGACTTCTGCGATCGCTGATTTGATTGGTTTCCCCATTTCTAAAGTCATGGTTTTAGCCAATGCCACCTGATCCCGTTCCAAAATGTCCGCCGCTTGCCGTAACCACTGTCCCCGTTCACTGATGGCGGTGCGGCGATACTGCTGAAAAGTCGCCTCAGCTAGGGCCAATTTCGCCGCCAATTCCTCCGAGGTTAGAGGGGTAAAAGTCTTGAGAATTTCTCCCGTGGCAGGGTTAACTGAAGCGATACCCATATCCAATTGTCTCCTATCGAGGGCTATATCTCTAGTTTAGTTCTCCGGTTGTCCCGCTGCTGACATAATTCGATCGCTAATTGGATCGCCGCTTGCATACTCTGGGCCCTAGCGATGCCAAGACCGGCGATATCAAAAGCCGTCCCGTGGTCTGGAGAGGTGCGAACAAAGGGTAAACCGATGGTAGTATTAACAGCACAGTCAAAAGCCATTAATTTCACGGGAATTAGACCCTGATCGTGGTATAATGCCAGATATGCGTCGGCGGGTTGCCCTGCACCGCTAAACCAAGCGCGTCCGGGTTCCACCCAAAGGGTATCGGGGGGGACAAGGCCGATTAATTGGGTTTGCGGGTATTTTTGTCCCATTGACTCTAGCCAAGGCTGTAACCAGTCTTTTTCTTCCCTTCCCAGTTTTCCCGCTTCGCCACTGTGGGGATTAAGGCCGGATATGGCGATTTTTGGGCGATCGATGCCGAAATCTAGCTTTAAAGACTCGATCAATAGGTCTAGTTTTCGGGTCATCAGATCGGGGTTAAGAGCATCAGGAACTTCTCGCAGGGGGATGTGGGTAGTGGCGAGGAGAGTGCGTAAGTTATAGCCGGTGTGAGGGGATTTAGCGACGAATAGCATCCCATAACGGTTAATTCCCGCCATGGTAGCTAAAACCTCCGTTTGACCCGGGAAATCATAACCGGCCAACTGCCAACAGGATTTAGCGATCGGACCAGTGACAATACCGTCAAATTCGCCCTTGAGGGTGCGTTTTATGGCTTCTTGCAGGTAAAGAAAGCTAATTTCACCACTATGGGCATCCCCACGCCCGCAAACGATTTTTTCTTGATTGTAGGGCAAATCGATCAGAGAAAAGCGATCAAGAAGATGGGGATCGTGATAGGCTTTTTCGAGAAGCGTTCTGGTGCCGATTAGAGTAATCTGACAACCGGACGAGATTGGGGAATCGGCGATCGCTTTTAACACCACTTCAGGGCCGATTCCGGCGGGATCACCGACGGGGATAACTAGACGGGGAATAAAAGAGGCGGATTCCATAAATTTTGGCCGTCAATATTGCTAATTCTCCCGATTAATCTCATCGTTGACAATTATCAGGAGGGAATAAATCAGTAAACAATCTTCAGTTTACCTAAAATGTCGGATGAATGCCCCCGCTAAATTTTTTGACAAGACATCAACCTTTGCGGGGGATGAAATCCGACCAGGATATTGACTGGGAAGCACGATTTTAATTCTACCATTTGTAGGTAAACTGTGTTATACTTAATTGATCCAGGGTCGAGGATTAATCAATGCTAGTCGTAGAAGCCAAGCTAAAAAACGGGACACCAGAACAATATCACCGGCTTGATGAAGCAATTAGAACATCTCAGTTTGTGCGTAACTCTTGTGTTCGTTATTGGATGGACAATAAGGGAACAACCCGGAATGATCTTCAAAAGCTTTGTGCGGTACTAGCTAACAATAAAGAGACACCATGGGTTAATAAATTAAACTCTCAAGCTCGTCAATCGGCTGCTGATAGAGCCTGGCAATCAATTAATAGGTTTTACCAGAATTGTCATGCTAAGATACCGGGAAAAAAGGGTTTTCCTCGGTTTAAAAAGCATAGCCGTTCGGTTGAGTATAAACTAACAGGCTACAAACTATCTGATGATAGACGTAAAATCAAGTTCACTGATGGTTTTAAAGCAGGAGAATTTGATTTATGGTGTAGTCAAAAGACCTTAGTTTATTATTCAGAACAACAGATTAAACGGGTAAGAGTTGTGAGACGTGCCGATGGTTATTATTGCCAGTTTTTGATTGACGTAGAACGGCAAGAATACCATAAACCAACGGGACAAATAACAGGAATTGACTTAGGGTTAAAGGAATTTTATACCGACGCTCAAGGCAATATAGTAGAGAATCCACGTTATTTAAGAAAGTCAGAAAAACGACTAAAAAAAGCACAACGACGATTATCCAAAAAGTTTCGTAAAGGAAAGAAACAGTCTAACAACTATCACAAGCAACGGATAAAAGTGGCTAGGCTTCATCTTAAGGTGTCAAGACAACGTAAAGACAAAGCAATTAAAGACGCTTTGGCGTTAGTCCAGTCTAATGATTTGGTAGTCTATGAAGCTTTAAAGGTAAGAAACTTAGTCAAAAACCGTAAACTTGCCAAGTCGATTAGTGATGCTTCTTGGTATCAATTCACTGAATGGTTGAATTATTTTGCCAAGATTTATCGGATTGTTTGTGTTGCTGTACCACCACATTTCACGACTCAAGATTGTTCAGTTTGTGGGACGAGAGTTCAAAAAACATTAAGCACTAGAACTCATCAATGTCCCAATTGTCAAACAGTCTTAGATAGGGATCATAATGCAGCAATCAACATTCTTAAAAAAGGGTTGCAATATTTGGGAAATCATCTCAACGGTACTGTTGGGCAAACAGAAACCGACCCAAACGCCTTGGGAGAGTCCGACCTCTGGGTTTTCAGTGGAGACATTGAGAATCTAAGTTGTCTCGTTGAACAAGGAATTTCTAACAGCGATGTGGAAAGAATCCCCCGTCACAGCGTAGCTTGACGGTGGGAGTATGTCAATGTAATCTCATGGCGATAGATAGTAACTTTAGGCAAATTAAATTTTTTAACTTTTCTGTTTTCTTATTGCCCAAATTAGCCAGATTGTTGTAAGCTTATGACCCAACTACAACCTGATATATTCGTTAACAATCGTCCCGATACCGATGGAGACGAGGAAGAAGACTACTTCGATTATTTTTATGATGAACCGGGTAGTGAACCTGGGACATTAATTATCGAACCGGATGCCAAACCCTCGCGGATTATTTTAATTGACTACGATGAAGATAACGCCGTTCGCAAGGTGGATATTACTCCCAATGCTTGCGCCCCCTATATTGGCACAAATACCGTGTCTTGGATGGATATTCAAGGGTTAGGGAGCGAGACGGTTTTAAAACAGGTGGGAGAAATTTTTAATCTGCATCCTTTGTTATTAGAAGATGTGGTTAATGTGCCGCAGCGTCCCAAGTTAGAGGACTATAACAATCAATTGTTAGTGATTTCTCAGATGGTGCGACTGAAAGAAGATGAAAGCGGTTTTGATACGGAACAGGTGAGTTTTGTCTTGGGAAAACGCTATCTTTTAAGTTTTCAAGAGGAGGAATTACAGGACTGTTTTGAGATAGTCAGAGATCGAATTCGCACTTCCCAGGGACGAGTACGGAAATCGGGGGCGGATTATTTAACCTATTTATTATTAGACACGATTATCGATGGTTATTTTCCCGTGGTAGAACACTACGAAGATCGGATTGAGGCGTTGGAAGATATGATCATTAGTAATCCCGATCGAGATACAATGCAGGAAATCTATGATGTCCGTCGGGAATTATTGGCACTGCGTCGCTTAATTTGGCCGATGCGAAATGTCCTACATCTACTCATGCGTGACCATCATGGTATAGTCAGCGATGAAGTACAAATTTATTTTCGGGATTCCTACGACCACGTCATTCAAATTCTGGAAATTATCGAAGCTTATCGAGAATTAGCGGCGAGTTTGATGGATGTTTATATGTCCACTATGGGCAATAAATTAAACGAAATTATGAAGTTTTTAACCGTAATTTCGACGATTTTTATTCCCTTAACTTTTATCGTTGGTGTCTATGGCATGAACTTCGAGAATATGCCAGAATTAAAAGGAGAATGGAGTTATTTCATGGTCTGGTTAGTCATGTTAGCCGTAGCGGGAGGCTTGATTTTTTACTTCTGGCGCAAAGGTTGGTTTAAGCCAATTTATTCCCTGAAAGAGGAAGCAAAAAGTTAGTTAACGAAGGCGGTCGACAGGAGACAGGAGACAGGAGACAGGAGACAGGAGACAGGAGACAGGAGATTATTTTATTTGTT
>NZ_JADEXI010000260.1:0-6257 GCF_015207185.1 Microcystis sp. LEGE 08355
GTTTTTTCTGAATACTAAAGGATTGGTTATTGCTTCGTTACTAACTAAAGACTGTTCTTGTTCAATAGCATTAACTTTTGTCTCTGGTTTGAGAGATATTTCTGCTGATTCTGAGTTAGAAGTGGGAGTATTTATTCTTTCAGTAATTGTTCTCAAAGGTAAAGTAGATTCTCCCGAAGTAGCGGGTAGGAAATCTATCTTCCTTTCTTTAGATGCTTCGACTGGCTGGTGCAAATTTTGGCGCAACAACAAGGAATTTGGTGTGCTTAAATTGCTTACTTGAATCTGTTTTAATTCAACTATAGTAACTTTTATTTCTTCCTCTTTTGGCGCAACTGTTCTCTGTGGTTGATCTAAGGTAGCCGCTGGCTTGGAGTCAGGATTTGATACCGTTACACTTTCAACAATTGTCCTCAAGGATGGGCTATTTTTTTCAGAAGTGTTTGCTGGAGTCTCTATCTTCTCAGAGGAATTTACTTGTTTACTTAAAGAATTAGAATCTGGTGCTAAGGGAACAGCTTTGCGACTGAGGCGAAAAGTTTGACCGGCTTGGGAATCAGAAATCTTTTCTATTGGTGGCGCAATCTTCTCCTGATATATCCGTTCAGATAACATTGCTGAAGACAATTGGCTAGTGAGGTTCGGTTCGGTTGTAATTGGCTGCACTGGCGAAGCCAACATTAATTCCGTACCGCTACCTGGTTCACTCTCACCAAAAGCATAACGAGATTGCCACCTTTCTAGGAAACGGGAACGCTGAACCATCCAGCTTGGAACTCGTGCTAATTGAGTCTGGAATTGTTTTAGGTTAATCACCCCAACAGGTTCACTCTGACGGCGAAGGAGACGCTCTACCAGAACAGATTTTTCATCAGGAGAATCGACCATCTTATACACCTTTTTAGAAACCAATATTGACAGATGCACTCAGTTCAGCGGCGATTCCTCCTACCAAACTGCTCACGCTAGGACGGCTGAGTCCTCGGTGAAATAATTCGACACTTTCAAAGGCGACGTTGCCTGAATCTGCTCGCAATTCTGGGCCAGTCCACTTATAGGGAAAAGCTTCTTTAAAGTTCCACCAAATGACCGGGATGCGCTGCTTGTTCAGCAAATAAATTGTGCCGTTTTGGCGTTCAATCTTGCCTTGGACTACATCTTGATGCCAACTCCATAGTCCATCAATCGGGGTAAGTCCGTGCTTGAGAATCAAAGCTGGGGATTTACTGCGCCCGGCAAAGCGATGTATGTAGTCATTGACACCGCCTTCCTGGTACTCTTCAATAGTAGTTTCTACCTGCAAACCGCTACATTCAGAGAACCCTCCTGCCAAAATTCCTTCAATCTCGACCAAAAAATTGAAGACCTGATAGGGATCGCTGCGAATTCCCAAAAGATTGGTCGCCAAACTGAAAGCGGCGTTTAAGCCCAAGGATGACATCGGTTATTTCCTCCTGTTTGCTCAAGTTTGTTCGTTAAAACGCTGGTTGATCTTGGCGATTTCTGCCACCCACTGCTGGCGTTCTGGGTGTTCCAATCCCAGAATGTGTTCCGGCTGCCAGTGAAAGTGGTAGGCGATGTAGGCTACCTCCTCATAAAGCCGTTCGAGGGGGTAGCGTCTTACTCCCCCAAGCTAGTGAGTTCCACGTCAAACTCTTTTTCGCAGTAAGGGCATTGGGTATGAACCCGGTTGTGACCATTTTGATTGATGCGGCAGTAGAGGTCTTGTAAGTAAGCCAAATCTGCCGCATACAGTCCTTCAATCACCTTCGGGTTGATATACTCCAGGCTGCCAAGCTTAGCGATGACCCGCGACAGCAGGACGATCAGCAGATAAGCTTGGTTGCTACGGACACGGGGATCTTTGAGGGGGGCAATTTCATCGAAGGCAGTGGCTAGGCGCATCACACCTTCCCGATGCAGGTTGCCTTCCCCATCTATATACCCTAGGGGTAAGGTAAAGGGAAATTCAGTCTGGAGCATGATTGGGTGATCAGTTTAGCCGGGGATTAAGCTTTAACCATTTCTTCGTGGACAATTTCTAGGGTTTCAATCGCTACTTCATTGCTGGTGGCATTAAAACTCGGACCTGTCCATTTAGAAGGCCAGGCTTCCCGCAAATTCCAGCGCAATTTTTCTTCCTGCGCTTCGTTGAATAGGACAATCGAGACATTTTTGCGGGTGGTTTTCCCACCAATCACGGTTTGTCGCCATTCCCAGAGGGTCTTGGAATCGGTGATGCCCCGTTTTAAGGTAATGGGCGCGAATTTATTCAAACCGGTCAATTTACGGACGTGGTTGGCATCGGTTCCTTCGCGATAGTCAACGGGATCGGTTGTCGCATCTAGACCGCTGCATTCGCGGAAGCCTGCTTCTTGAATGCCGTCGATTTCAACGCGAAAATTGAAACCTCGATAGGGATCAACTCTGTCAGCCATAGAAAATCTCCTTGTTAAACAGCCAGTAAGACAATTGAATGGTTAGTAATCAAGCGGTTGGGCGAATTTCCACGCTTCCCGCCCGATGAACGATCCGAATCACGAGAAACTCAGCAGGAGCAGCAGTTGCTAAACCAATTTCAGTTAGCACCTCTCCTTTTTCTCGGAGGTCGGTCGGGTTAGTTTCAGCATCGCACTTGACATAGAATGCCTGGGCTGGGCTGGCTCCCTGGAGTGCCCCTGACTGCCACAGTTGGGTTAAGTAAGCACTCAGTTCTCGCCCAATTCGCACCCACAAGCGGGGGGAATTGGGTTCAAAGCTTGCCCAGCCCAGATTTTGGTCGATCCACCGCCCCAAGGTGAGGAATAGCCGCCGGACGTTGAGATAACGCCAGTTGGGAGCTTGACTGAGGGTTCGCGCTCCCCAGACGCGCAGGCCACGACCGGGAAAAGCCCGCAGGCAGTTGATACCTAGAGGATTTAACTCATCTTGAAGGGAATTGTTGATCGCCACTTGCAAATCCAGGGCATCCTCAATCTCTTCATTAGCTGGGGCTTTGAAGACACCCCTAGCGCGATCGCTGCGGGCAAAGATACCAGCAATATGACCGCAGGGGGGAACCCAACGCCCTTGGGTATTTTTCAGCCAGGGATAGTAGAGAGCGGCGTTAATCGGTTCGGGTTGGCCGCGGACAATTGCCTCTTGCTGCTTTTTGACTGTCGCTAGAGCATCGAGAATGGCAAAGCGATCGCCCTGTTGGGCGCATTGTTGCAACATTGCCTGTTGCACTTGGATAATGGCACTTTCATCCGTCAGCTTCATAGCATCGGGAACTGCCAGTAAGTCCAAATCCTTCAGGGGAGCGAGAGACGACAAAGCCGCTTCTAAGGCTGATTTTGGCTCTTGATTGGAGTCTGCTCGCACTACATAACAGCGAGTACCCCCATTAGCAAAGAAGCCAGTCACTGCCTCTAATAGATAGCCTTGGGCGATAAATTTTTCGCTGAATTCTTCCTGACGGTGTAATGCCAGCGGGGTGTTGACTGGGAAATCCTTCTCTGATGGCTTAGCCTGAAAGAAGCCGACGAATCCAGGAATGCCGGTGGGCAGCTTGGCTTCTGGTTGGCGGAAGCTTTCCTCTCGATAGACACCTGGCGTTTTATAGGCGATCGCCATAGCTCACCTCTTTTTTAGCTGGTTTGGGCCATCTGGCTGATGCGGAAGATGACAAATTCAGCCGGACGAACAATCGCCACGCCAATTTCCGTGACGACTTGGCCCAATTCGCGCAACTCAGGCGGATTGTTTTCGGCATCGCACTTGACGTAAAACGCCTCCTGGGGTGTATTGCCAAACAAAGCCCCCGAGCGCCAGACATTGGTAAGGAATGCCGAAACGTTGCGGGTAATTTGTTGCCAGAGGGCGGGAGTATTCGGCTCGAAGACCACCCACTGGGTGCCTTCGTCAATCGATTCCCGCAGAAAGAGCAGGGTGCGGCGGACGTTGATGTATTTCAAGTCAGCATTGTCATCGCCGCCGACGGTTCTGGCTCCCCAGACTAGGATGTTGCCATTGAGGACGCGGATGCAGTTGACTCCTTTAGGATTCAAGTTATCCTGGTCAGCTTTACTGAGGGGCTGGCTCACGTCTTGCGCGCCAAAAATTACCTCATTGGCGGGTGCTTTGAAGACTCCCCTCTCGTTGTCAACGCGAGCATAGACTCCTGCTAGATGTCCACTAGGGGGGACAATTAGCGACCCATCACCACTAGGATTTTGTAGTTTAGTCGCTGGGTCAAAAACCTTGATCCAGGGGAAATACCAGGCGGCCAAATCGGTTCTTTTCGGCATGACTCCTGAGTCAGCCGGAATTTTCGTCAGAGTGGTTAAATCGGCAGCCGTCGGGGGGCCATCTAGAATAGCAAAGCGATCGCCAGTGGCTTGACAATGAGCTACCACTTTATCTCGGATCGCGTCATCGGTGTTTCCTGGGATTGCTACCAGTGAAATTGGATCGATCGCGGCAAAAGCTTTGAGAGCATCATCAAGTTGTGTATTGTCAACAATCCGCACTACATAGCAACTGCTGCCGCCATTGTTGAAAAATCCGTAAACTGCGTGAGCCAGGTGTTGGTGTCCAGGATCAATGGCAGGATTGTCATCTGCCGTTGGTGCCTTTGTTTCGTCGCCGATTAGATCGCCAAAGAATTTGGTAAATTGGGTCCAATTGGTAATCAATTTAGCTATCTTGGCTGGCGGTGGCGCAAAGTCCACAAACTTAGTGCCTCCTGGCGTTGTCGGATTTTTGGCGACCAGGTGGATTTTGTCTGGTACAATTCCAATAAATCCGGGGATGCTGGTGCCAACTCCGGCGATCGCTTTAACGGCTGAAGGTACTTCTTCAACATAAACGCCTGGAGAAAGATATTGAGGCATAGCCCTCTCCTTAACAAAATATTTGCTTAATCTCCATGCTAGCACTTTTGGTCTATTGGGCGTTGTCAGATGTAAAGATGAATCAAGCAAAAGTGTAGGGAACTGGAACATCCTTAAACTTAACCGACATTCCGCACATCTTCATAGACTTTTATGTATTTCCCACATTCCGCACCCTCAACTGTCACATTGAAAATTTTATCTAAATCGTCAAAATGATTGCCGGCTCTGAATTACAGGCTAATTTGTTTGCCCAGCAGCTGCACAATTAGCCCTAAAAATCTGATAGCTCTGATACCAAATTATTGAGAGAAACTCTCATTAAGCTGGCGACCGCTGACTAGAGTGTGACACTTCATAATTCTTAGTAATCGCTAAAAGTCTTACTATACAAGGGCTAGAGCAACTTTTTATTTCAACGACTAGGGTGCGGAATGTGGGTTGGTGTCACATAAGTAGGGAGGCACAATTATTTGTAGGATGGGTTAGCGGTAGCGTAACCCATGCGGGCGTTGGGTTTCATCTTCAAACCAACCTACGTTCATCTTATATTTAATTCCACCCACCCACTTAAAATCATCGGTTTTCTTCTCGCCATGCTGTTTGACGGATAGATTTAGGAGTAATATCCCTGTCTTCCCACAATCGTGCTAGGGCAAAAAAGTCTTGCTCGTTATCAGATAATGTTGTTTGATCTTCGATGATTTCTACAGAGTCAACAAAATCTAAAGCAGTTAAAATTTTAGAGAGTGTTTCGGTTTTTTCTTGGTCACGAATGTGTACCATTAGTTGTTTCATAGTAGGGTATTTTGCCTTGAGTTAGTATTAATGATCATTAGATCTCTTGCAAAAGTAATCAAGATATATATTTTTGTCGGTAACGAAGTTCGTAATTGTAGATACCAGCAATCAAATTCAATCTCAGACCAAATCGCCGTCGGCGATTTCTGTATCTTGATGAAAGTATCCGAAATATTTTGAGACGACGATGAATATGTTCTATAACTAGGCACCGTTGTGATAACTGACGATTGGCTTTTTTTTGCTGTTTACTTAGTTTTTCTTTTTTCTTTTTTTTATGAGGAATCTGACTGTTTTGATGGATTTTCTGAATCCCTTGATAGCCTTTGTCCCCTAATATTTCTATTTCCTTATTTAACCCTATTTTGCTCTCTTTCCACAGTCGAAAATCATGGACTCTTCCTTTCTCACAACGGACACAGATTACCTGCTCGCTTTTTTGGTCGCAACGCGCTCGCTGCGCGAGATCGGCAACGACTTGCGACTTTAATGTGTGGTATCCCTGCTTGCCACTATAGTATGATTTCTGTTTTTTTTTGGGTCTTTCTATCTCATGTTCTGACACATCCACCACTATTACTT
>NZ_JADEXI010000261.1:0-6247 GCF_015207185.1 Microcystis sp. LEGE 08355
GAAGTGGGGAAGTGGGGAAGTGGGGAGAAGGGAGAATAAATAAAAATAATCTCCTGTCTCCTGTCTCCTGTCTCCTGTCCCCTGAATAGGGCTATTTTTTCAACTGCTTAACCGCTTGATAGATTTCGGGTAAACGCTTGTAAGCAGCTGCTACCTTGAGAAATAACTTATGCGGCATAGCGGGAGCGCCGGAAACCACTTCTCCTGCTCCGATATCGTTGTGAATGCCAGTTTGGGCGGTTGCGATCGCACCATCCCCGATCACGGCTTGATTGGCAATGCCCACCTGTCCTGCTAAAATAACGCGATTGCCCAATTTTACGCCTCCTGCCATGCCCACCTGTCCTGCTAGGGCGCAAGCTTGGCCAATTTGGCAATTATGGGCAATATGGACGAGATTATCGATCTTAGTCTGGCTACCGATGCGGGTTTCTCCCACTGCCGGGCGATCAACCGTGCTATTACAGCCAATTTCTACCCCATCTTCTAAGACCACGATACCCGATTGTTCCATCTTAAACCAGCCTTCGGGAACTGGCACAAAACCGAAGCCCTCCGCACCAATAACAGCACCACTGTGGATAACGCAATCATTGCCGATTTGTACCCGTTCGTGAATGGTACAGTTAGCGTGGAGAATTGTGCGATCACCAATATGCACCCCGGGGTAAATAACGGCGTTAGGATGAATGCACACCCCATCACCGAGGGTGACATTCGCTTCCACCACAGCATGGGCCCCGATGGCAACTTTATGGCCGATTTTAGCCGATGGATGCACCACGGCGGTGGCGTGAATGTAGGGTTGGGGCTGAAAGGGTTGATAGAATAATTTGATGGCGTGGGCGAATAAAAGTCGGGGATTGGCACTAGCTAACCAAGGGATGCCGCGTTCGTCGGCCTGTTGTTGTAAATTGGCATCCAGGGGCAGAATTAGGGCAGTAGCCTCAGTTTTGGCGACAAAGGCAGCAAATTTTCCCCCTTCGATATAGCTAATGGTATCGACTAGGGCGGCTTCGATGGGAGTTATGGCTTTAATTTGGGGATTTCTGTCGGGATAGGCAGTTAAACTGTGAGCAGAGACTAAAGGGCTTAATTTTTGGGCAATTTCACTAAATTTCATAAATATATATTGCGATCAAGATAGGGCTTATCCTAGGATAGTTTAAAACTATACTGATAATCTTGTCGTTATTATAGTCAAAAAAGTTGCTAGTTTTTTAGGGAATAATTCCTGTTTTCCATTTCAACAAAGCCGATGTCGATCTGGAGCGGTTTTGGAGATAAGTTGGCTCTCTCCAAAACCGATTGGTTTTAGTTTTTACTACTCGATCGAGTTAATAAAATTGACCCAAACAGTATTAAGGCGATCAGAGTTGATGGTTCGGGAACTGTTTGAAAATCTAGGTTGAAAATTCCTGAATCTCCCCAAGAAAGGCTAAGATCTACCAGCTTAAAACTGGCTGAATATTTTCCCGGTCGAGAGGCAAGAAACTTCGGTAAAAAGGAGAAGTTATCACCAGTCCCGATCGCATAAATATCTCCAGCATTAGCTAAAATTGTCTCTCCTAAAGAGTTAGCTACCGTTAATCCATCACTAATCTCTAACAGTTGTAAGGATAGGTTGGCATTACCTAAAGACCGATTCCACCGTCCCCCAGAACTGTTAAAAAGAGCTTGTTCTCCCAAGTCAGAGGAATTATTAATAGTTGCCACTGATTGCATCAGTAGATTGCTATATTCCTCCCCAGTGGCAGCACTAACAAAACTATTCTGAAAAATTCCTTGTCCTGCAATTAAGGAGAGAGGAGGCAATCCTGTAGAAGTCTCAGGAATGCGATTATTGGTGTTAGTGGGATTAACTACCGGGTTACCAGACGGGCCGGAATAACTGTAAGTGCCGATACCGTGAAAATGAGGGTTTCCCTCTCGGTGAGCAACCAGAAGAGTTAACCGGTTATAGTTAGGATTGGCTAATCCCTCATAGATGCCCCGAGTTAAGGTGATTTGATTATCCACCCCGATATAAAATTCGGGCAAACTCTGACCAATGGCAGGCTCTTCAGCCTTAGCCAGAGTTACCAGGGCGAAAGAAAGCGATAAAATGAAGCTAACGGCGATAAATGGAGATTTTGGGCTTTTTTCGCTTATTTTCTTGCCAGCACAAACTAATCCTACCCTAGAGACCTGTAGAACCATGATTTCTCTCCTTAATTAGAACGATAATCATTATCATTCTAGCAAAAAACCCTTGTTCCGATTCACTTTTGCCAACAAAGTTAATTTAAGTTAACGTGAACAATGCTGTCCCAATAAGTTGCCCGAGCATCTAAAGGGGTCGAGGTGGATCAAGGAACAGGCAACGCCAGAACAGCAGCGGGTCCTCTGGGGATGAGGCCAAATCCCGTCAAAGTTTATCTTGATCAAAAAAGATATAGCGTTTCCTAAGCTAGTGAGGTACACCTATTTTTCTTCCCTTTTGCCTTCTGCCTCTTGCCTTTTGCCTAAAACCCTTTTGTACCTCAGCAGACTGAAAAACGCTATAAACAAAGCTGTACTAGATTTTGCAGTGGGGAATGTGGGTTAAAATAGACCAAGAAAGTTAACAAAAAAATTGTCTCGCTCAAGTCGGCGAAAATCAGCTTATGACCCTTGCGGTGGCGATCAAAAAGTTAAAAAAATCCTACGGTCAGACAGCAGCGGTTAAAGATATCTCCTTTACCGTGGCAGCGGCAGAAATCTTCGGTTTACTAGGTCCCAATGGTGCGGGGAAAACCACCACGATTCGCTGTCTTTGCACCCTTGCTAAACCCGATGGCGGCAAAATCGAGGTGGGGGGTGTCGATGCCCTGAATAACCCCAAATCCGCCCGTAAACGCCTGGGTTACGTTGCCCAAGAAGTCGCCCTCGATAAAATGCTCACCGGCCGGGAACTGTTGCAACTACAAGCGGCTCTATATCACATTCCTGCTCAAAAGTCAAGAGAGCGCATCAAAGAATTAATAAATCTTTTAGGATTAGAGGAATACGCCGACAAAAAAACAGGAACCTATTCCGGCGGCATCAAAAAACGGCTGGATTTAGCGGCGGGATTACTGCATCAGCCGGAAGTTTTGGTGCTGGATGAACCGACTGTGGGACTCGATATCGAAAGTCGTTTGATTGTCTGGGATTTTCTGCGACAATTGCGGGCGGCCGGAACCAGTGTATTAATTACCAGCCATTATCTCGAAGAAATTGACGCCTTGGCCGATAACTTGGCAATTATCGACAATGGTATCGTCATCGCTCACGGTACCCCCTCACAACTGAAGGAGCAACTGGGCGGCGATCGCATTACCCTAAAAGTGCGAGAATTTTCCCCAGAGGAAGAGGCCCTAAAAGCGAAAGAGTTATTATCCCGTCTGCCTTTTGTCGAGGAAGTGATCGTCAATACCGCCCAGGGTAACTCCCTTAATCTCATCGTGGCGGCGAATAGCAATCCTTTAAGCAAAATTGAGCAAACCCTAGCCGAATCGGGATTACCCGTGTTTAGCATGGCCCAATCCCGTCCTAGTCTCGATGATGTCTATCTGGCGGCCACCGGACGCACCCTGATGGATGCGGAAATTGCCGCCGCCAGCAGTCGCGACCTCAAGGCGGAGAAAAAACAAGCGATGAAGGAATCCTAGTCCGGCGAGAAAAGCTGTAATATTGCCCAATTGCCCGGTTAAATCATCTATCTCAATGGAGCGATCAATTATATATCAATCATTATGAAAGATAAACGGGTATTGCTGACCGGCGGTACGGGAGGACTGGGTTTAGGAGTCACTCCGGCGGTTTTACACCATGGCGGTCATCTAACCATGACCTATCGGGAGGAAAGGGAGGTAGGTCGTCGGAAATCTCGGCTGAGTGCGGCGGAATTTGAGCGTATTCGCTTTGTCAGGGTGGATTTAACCCAAGAAACTGCCGTGGCTAGATTAATTGATGATCTCGGTCGGGTCGATGTCTTAATTCATCTAGTCGGGGGTTTTACCATGGGGGCGACGGAGGAGTTTAGCTATGAAGATTGGCTAAAAATGTTCGATTTAAACCTCCATAGCACTTTTTTACTGTGTAAACACTGTTTACGCTCGATGAAACTTCATAATTATGGTCGTATCGTCACTATCGGTTCTCGTGGTGCCGTACAACCGGGGGCAAATTTGGCCGCCTATTGTGCCTCGAAAGCGGCGGTAGTGGCTTTAACCCAAGCGATCGCAGAAGAAACCAAACAGACTAATATTACCGCTAACGTGGTTTTGCCAAGTGTTATCGATACTCCGGGCAACCGGGAAGCGATGGGAGAGGCAAATGCCAAGGACTGGGTAAGTCCCCAATCTCTAGCCGAGGTGATCTGTTTTCTGGCAGGGGAAGGAGCTAAGGACTTGCGCGGGGCGGCAATTCCCGTCTATGGTTCCCTGTGAGTGGTTTTTTGTCTTCAGGCTGATACACTGATAACGGCGCTCGCTCTTGCTAAAAATTGGGCTTAATTTATGCTTATTCCGATTCTTATCAGTCTTACTATCTTACTTTTATCCTATCTGCTCGGTTCGATTCCCACGGGTTATTTAATCGGTAAATACAGCAAAGGTATCGATATTCGTGACTATGGTTCCGGTTCCACTGGGGCCACCAATGTGTTGAGAACTCTGGGAAAAACTGCCGGGGCGACGGTGTTATTAATTGATATGTTAAAGGGAATGGTGGCGGTGGCCCTGGTACGAGGACTATATTTTATTGATGTCAATCCTCTCCCAGAAAGTTGGTATTATTGGTTAATTATCGGGGCAGCATTGGGGGCAGTCATCGGTCATAGTAAATCGATTTTCTTGAATTTTAGCGGTGGTAAATCCGTCGCCACCAGTTTAGGGGTTTTATTGGTGATGAATCCCCTAGTGGCCGGCGGAACTTTGGCGAGTTTTTTGGTTATTCTGGCACTTTTCCGGATTGTTTCTTTAGGTTCGATTATCGGGGCGCTGGTGGTGAATATTTTAATGGTTATTTTAGGTCAACCTCTCCCCTATATTTTATTTAGTTTGATGGGGGGAATCTATGTGATTGTTCGTCATCAGGGTAATATTAAAAGATTGTTGGCAGGGACGGAACCAAAAATAGGTCAGAAAGTACAGCAATCATCGGAAGTAAGTTAATAACTTTCTCAAGTCAGAATAACCACTGTGAAATGAAGTTGACGGCTCATCAGTTCTTTTATGAATAGGCTAAGACGCATTTTAACCGCCTATCCTTAGATTAGCTAAATCTCCCCCCGACGTCGGGTAGGGTTGGGGGGGTGTTGCCTCTTTCCCCATCTCAACAAGCAATCTTGTCTTTGAGGTTTAATTAAGACTGTCTGCTGTGGTTTTTAACCACAGGATAAAACTATTAACATCTTCTTGAACTTGTAGCCATGTATTATAAGAGTTATTAACCAGATTTTCTAGTTTTTGTTTTTCCAATTCAAAACCGTAGATATTGCGAACAACGTGCCGAAAGCTTAGGTATTCATTAAGTTTATGCACGGTATCTTCTCGTAATACAGCAGGACGATAATCTTGAGGTTTGCTCATACGATTTAATAGCCTTCTATGCCAGTCATAACTAGATGGTAAGCCACCATTTAACTCAGAAGCGATAATTTGAAAAATTCGTTCACATCCTGTATAGAAGTTATCGAGTTTTAGGGCTAAACTTTCGGCACAAATATCGGCTAGTGCCGGGTTGGTTAGCATTTCCGCTTGAACTAAACGCATTTGGCTTTCTAGCCGATTTAATCTATTAACTTCAGGGGCAATATCAAGGGCGATTTCTGGTAATTCACTGGCACTCATCGGACGCATAAAGACATTCTCCTGTTTGCAAAACTCTGTTAAGAAAATGAGGTTCTAAGTCTTCTATAGGCTTTAAATCAATCCAGCGATCGCTAATTAGGGTTTGCTGAAAAAGTTTTTCCTGGGGGCAGGGTGTGGGGTGTGGGGTGTGGGGTTTTAAGCTTTTACGCATTTAAGTTACATTGACAGCATTACCCTTATTTTTAAGTTTTCTACTCCATTTAATAATCAATCCCCCTTCATTTAAAAGCTGATTGACTACTTTTTCTAGTTCTTCTTTATTTTCAAATTCTCGATTAGCTATGTATTCTTTAGCGGAATGCCACAATAATTCTATTAGGTGGTAATCTGGACTATAAGCTGGTAAAAACTCTAGCCTAATACTGTCTCTT
>NZ_JADEXI010000262.1:0-6236 GCF_015207185.1 Microcystis sp. LEGE 08355
ACCTGGGAACAAGATGGCAGGATTTGCTTGTGCCAAGGCTCTGCCTTAAAATATCCTTCAGGTAGAACCTGAATAAAGGGTTCCCAGGTAGAACCTGAGAACGAGATAACAGGATTTGCTTTTTCATCTCTGGTGGTGAAAATTTTTTCATCGGGACTGACTGGAAAATAGAGGCTGAAATAACGCAAATTCGTCAATACTGATAACTGATAACTGATAACTGATAACTGATAACTGATAACTGATAACTGACTTCTAACCCCATGTTGGTTAAAGATAAGCAAAAATTATCTATTGACTCCAAAAACTTGAGAATATTTAAATTAACATTTCGCAATATTTATAAATTCTTAAGAATTAATTGAGAAAGATTTTTATTTAACAACGATGTTATGCCGGTTACAGCGATTTGATAGAATTTCACAATGGGGTATTCTATGCTTTTTTGGGCAGCAAAGGTTGAAACCCTTGCCACACCTAGAAGGTAATCCCAATTAAGACAGGTAAATGAGTCAATTTCACCCACAACGATGATCTTTTTTTTGTGTAGTTTTATTGCAAAAAAAAAGTTTTTTTGACAAAAAGCACAAAGTATGCTGCTGTCAACGGACTTCGTGGCTGTTGGGGGGGGGAGAGGGGAGCAGGGAAAATAAATACAAGCAATCTCCTGACTCCTGACTCCTGAATACTGACTCCTGATTACTGATTGGGTGTCACCTTATCGATAACCTTGAGAGTCCCGTCATCCTTAACAGTCCAGACATCGTAACTACCGACCACATCGCCATTTTCATCGATATCCACATTGCCACTGGCCCCCTGATAGTTAATATCCTCGCCTTTGCGAATCATTTCCAGGGCTTGACAAGCATCGGTTACTTCCGTCCCCGGACCGTTAGCCACCTCACGAATCTTGCTTTGAATCCCTTCACCAGTGTTAGATTTAGCCGCCTCGGCTGCTAACATCAATAAAATCGCCGCATCCCAAGTATGGGGAACAAAAGCAGTGACATCCTTGCCGGTTTTTTCCTTCCAGAGAGTAGTAAAAGCGCTTAAAGCTTGACCGTTGGCCCCGGGGACCGTGCCTAGGGCCCCAGCAATAATTGACTTACCATCGGTTCCTTTCCCCACCTGTTTGGTGAAATCTTCCGAATAAACCCCATCGGTGAGGAGGACAGTAACTCCTTTGGTCAACCCCTGTTTATAGGCCGCTTGTAGTAATAAACTGCCCGTTTCAGCGTAAAGGACTGCCGCTACAGCATCCGGTTGGTTAGCGAAGGCAGCCGCCGCTTCACTATCGAGAGTGGCAGCTTTCGGGTCATAACGGACAGGATTTTGCTTATTAGTGATCGTGCCGCCTAATTTATCGAAAGCGCTCACGAATTCCCGTTCAAATCCGACTCCGTAATCGTTATTGATCACGACGGTGGCCACATTTTGAAAACCCTTTTTCTTAGCTAGGACAGCTAAAGCTTGAGCTTGGTAGGTGTCCGGGGGAGCCGTCCGCGCCCAAAAACCTTGAAAATCGCCTTTTTTCGCCCTGTCAGTAAATACAGGACTGGTGCTACCCGGAGAGACTAACATAACTTTATTTCTCACCGCCACATCGACGGCTGCTCCTGAGACGCTACTGGCAAAGGAACCGATCACACCGGCTACTTTATCCATCTGCGCTAGTTTTGTCATCGCCGAAGCACCGGCAGCGGGATCGGTTTGGTCATCTTCTTTCACGAGGGTGACGGGTTTGCCATTGACTCCACCACAGGCATTGATAGTCTCTACCGCTAGGGCAGCCGCTTCGGGCATATTTTGACCAATAGCGGCTAAATCTCCGGTAATGGGCAGTAAGGCCCCTAATTTTAGTCCCTCATCACCGGGGGCAGTGGTGGTGGGACTAGAGGCGTTGTTATTCGGGGTTTGGGCATTATTACAAGCGCTTAAAAAATTAGCTAAGAGGCTAATGCTCAGGGTTAGGGCTAGGGGCGATCGAATATATCTCTGCATGGCAGTAAAATCAAGGATGAGTTAAGGTTGCAAGGCTGAAAAACCCTGACTGGGAAAATTCTAATCGATGTTAGCATTCTCTCCAAATCAAACAGGTTTTCCTCTTAATTTAGATATTGATGGAAAAAACGGCTAATTTGTTCGATTTATGCCGTGGGAATTATAAATTATGAATTATGAATTATGAAGTGGGGAGCAGGGAGCGGGGTAGTGGGGATAATAAGTAAAAATAATCTCCTGAATCCTGCCCCACCAACAAACTTTTTCAGTAAACCCACTTAGGAAGCTTTGGCTAAAACGGTGTTCTGGTTTAAAAACTGAATCGCCGTTTGGTATTGACTATCTTTTTCGGTGCCGATTTCCTGATATGTGATCGGTTCCTGTGCCACCACTTGATCGGGCATAATTCCTAACTTATGAATATCATGGTGGGCGGGAGTTTCATATTTGGCGACGGTAATCGCTAATCCTGCCCCATCGGGTAACTCGAATAAGGACTGAATTAATCCCTTACCGAAAGTCTTTTCTCCCACTAAAACCCCTCGCTGATTGTCCTGTAATGCTCCGGCTAAAATCTCGCTGGCGCTGGCGGTTCCCTGATTGACTAAAACCACTAAAGGCGAGTCGGTTAAAGCATTACCAGAAGCGGCAAAACTATCGGCAATTCCCTCGCGATTAACCGTATAAACAATCGTTCCCTGATTAATCCACATCCGAGCGATTTCTATACCCGCTTGCAGTAAACCACCGGGGTTATTTCTTAGATCCAAAATATAACCCTTGGCTCCTTGTTTTTTTAGGTTCGTCACAGCTTCCGAGACTTCTTTGGCAGCGTTAGCACTAAATTGATTTAAGCGCACATAACCGATGGGCAAGGAACTAGAATTTTTATCCAAAACCGCTACCACTGGACTTAAAGAAATGCGTTGACGGGTTAAAGATAGGGTTTTTGTTTGACTTTTTTGATCGGGAAGAATGACTAAGGAAACTTCTGTTCCGGCGGTCCCGCGCATTTTGGCTGCTGCTGCATCGAGGGTTAAAGTAGTGGTATCGATGCCATCAATAAACAAAATGCGATCGTGGCTAGTTAAACCAGCGGCCTCAGCAGGAGAACCGGCAAGGGGGGCAACCACTTCTAAGTAACCATTATCGGGATTGATATTAATTTGCAGTCCTACCCCCGATAATTCCCCCGTGGTGCTAATTTGTAGGTTATGGTATTGATCCGGTCGCAAGAGACGGGTAAAGGGTTCATCGAGAGTGGCTAACATCTGTTCGATCGCATTATAGGCCGCCGTCCGATCGTTGAGGGGTTTTTTGATGAATTGTTCCCGCACCTGCCACCAGTTTTGATGATTAAAGGTGTCATCATAATAGGATTGGTTGACTAATCGCCAAGATTGCAGTAGTAATTTTTGTTCTTCGCTAAAGGCGGCTGCTGTGGGTGTCCATGCCATCCAAGTCAGACAAAACCAAAATCCCACTAATAATCCCACCCACAACGATTTTTTTCTCATCTTGCTTCTCTTATAAATCCAGTGCTGATCTGCTGATTATTTTCAGTATAGTCTTTTCTCTGAAATCGATTCTTATCTGACAACTCTTTCCCTTGAAGGCATTCCCATAAAAAAGAGGGTAGTTATGGTTAACTACCCCAAAAAATTCTACTAGATCGGTGCCATTAAGCGATCGCTTAATTGTTCAGCTACTAGACAGCCACAACTTTTTTGCTGACTTGGGTTAATTGCCCTTTAGCATATTTGGCTGCGTAGTCATCAAGGGACATTTGTTTGATTTTGCTGGCGTTACCGGCGGTACCAAATTGTTGATAGCGATCGGCACAAACTTTCTGCATATAGGTGATCGAGGGTTTCAGGAAGAAACGGGGATCAAACTCTTTCGGGTTGCTGAATAGTGCTTCCCGAACTGCGGCAGTAATTGCTAAACGGCAGTCGGTGTCGATATTGATTTTACGCACACCACTCTTGATGCCTTTTTGGATTTCTTCCACGGGAACACCGTAGGTTTCAGGGATAGCGCCACCGAATTGGTTGATTAATTCGAGGAGATCTTCGGGGACCGAGGAAGAACCGTGCATAACCAAGTGAGTATTGGGTAAGCGGTTATGAATTTCTTCAATACGGCTAATAGCGAGAATTTCGCCGGTGGGTTTGCGGGTAAATTTGTAAGCACCGTGGCTAGTACCAATGGCTACTGCTAAAGCATCTACTTGGGTTCTTTCGACGAAATCCACCGCTTCATCGGGATCGGTTAACAGCATCGAGTGATCTAATTCCCCTTCAAAACCGTGGCCATCTTCCGCTTCTCCTTTACCAGTTTCTAGGGAACCTAAACAACCGAGTTCTCCTTCCACACTAGCACCGATCGAGTGGGCAACTTTTACCACTTCAGCAGTAACGTTAACGTTGTACTCGTAGGTGGCGGGAGTTTTAGCATCCGCTTCTAAGGAACCATCCATCATAACACTGGTGAAACCGTTACGGATGGCCGAGTAGCAGGTGGCGGGTTCATTACCGTGATCCTGGTGCATCACGATGGGGATATGAGGATAGGTTTCCACCGCGGCGGTGATCAAGTGACGCAGGAAGTTTTCCCCTGCATATTTGCGCGCACCGCGAGAAGCTTGTAGAATAACGGGGCTGTCGGTGGCTGCCGCCGCTTGCATGATCGCTTGGATCTGCTCCATATTATTTACGTTAAAAGCGGGGATGCCATATCCGTTCTCAGCCGCGTGATCCAACAATAACCGCATGGGGACGAGTGCCATATCCTTTACTCCTTAATCTATTTCTTGTTTTTTGTCTCTTTAAATTCAAGAAAGTTAATTCTCTTACCTGTTAATCTTAAGATAGTTTTTACACTTTGACGATCCCCAAAAAAAATTTTTCCCAGTTTCGTCCTAAGATGACCACAATCTCCGTTGCGCTGCTCCCTTAAGTAGTTCGTGTGTATTAAATAGTAGCTGGGGAATGGGCAATTTTTCCGGGCAGCGAGGTAAACAATCACCGCATTCACTACAATTATTCGCCTTGCGTCCGGGGAACCAATGACCGGCATTTTCCAGCATTCGATAGCGATACTGGCCAAAATCGGTCATTTCGTAAGCTACTGCCAGATTCCGCAGTCTCAACACTTCAGGGATATTAATATTTTCGGGACAGGGTAAACATTGATAACATTGGCTACATAAATCTGTAGCTAATTTATCGGTTAAATGTGCCTCTAAACGTTTAAAAACGGCAATTTCTGCCGCATCTAGTGGCTGATCTCCTTCGCATACGTTAATAATTGCTTCTAATTCCTCCGGTATCGCTGCCCCGACGCTGAGGGTAGTAATGCGCGGATCACTCAATAAAAAGCGATAATTTAGCTCTAGGGGTGAAAAAGGAGCGCATAATTCCTCTAGCTTCTTGGGAGGTCTGTGGAGACTACCTCCCTTATCAGCAGGGGAGATAATAAACACACCCATGTCCTTTGATCGGGACAAAGCGATCGCCGGTTGCTGTCTTTGCCAAAAAAAATAGTAATGGATATTGACAAAAGCGAAGAAATCTGTATTGATTGTCTCCAGAATAATTTCTAGGGGTGCATGGGTAGAAAAGCCAATATGACCGATTTTTCCAGCTTCTTGGGCCATAAAAACGGCTTTCATGCAGCCTTGTGGGTCTTTAATCCAGTTTAAATGCTCGCGGGTGTTAATACCGTGAATTGCTAGACAATCGAGGTAATTTAATTGTAATCGTTCTAGGGATTCGGCGATCGCTTTTTCCATAGTTTGGCGATCGGGAGTGGGGACCAATTTCGTAGTCAGATAAACCCGCTCCCGCACTCCTTGACGCTGCAGGTAGCGACCGAGAAAAACTTCGCTATTACCGTAACCTCTGGCCGTTTCTAGGTGATTAATACCCAATTCTAAGGCGCGATCGAGTGTTGCGGCAAACACCGACTCTGAGGACAAACAGCGCATTGTCCCCAGGGAAAACAGCGAAAATTGCCAATTAGTACGGCCAAATCGTCGATAACGCATTGATTCAGTTATCAGTTATCAGTTATCAGTTACCAGTTATCAGTTATCAATTATCAATTATCAGTTATCAGTTGTCAGTTATCAGTTATCAGTTATCAGTTATCAGTTATCAGTTATCAGTTATCAGTTATCAGTTATCAGTTATCAGTTATCAGTTATCAGTTATCAGTTATCAGTTATCAGT
>NZ_JADEXI010000263.1:0-6224 GCF_015207185.1 Microcystis sp. LEGE 08355
CCCCACCAACAAACTTTTTCAGCAAACCCTACTTAATTTCCAGACCAAGACTTTCTCTCGCGCTTCTATCAGATCCATGCCTATTTTTTCTAAAACTCGCTTTGAAGCTATATTATCGGGAGCGCAGCCAGCGGTCACTGTTTGCATACCAGGTTGAGAAAGTGTCCAGTCCATCATTGCTTTTGTCGCCTCAGATGCGTAGCCTTGTCGTCGATATAACGGTGCTACTTGATAGCCAATTTCTACAGCATCTGTGGGTAAACCTGTGACATCAGGAATAATTTTGATCATCACATGACCAATAAGAGTATTTTCTGCTTGATGAATAATTAAACTCCCCCACCCCCACTCATTTTGTAAGGGGAATTGCAGCAAAATATTCGCAATATCAGGGAAAGCTTGAATCAATTCTTGTTCGGCCCAGTCAGCTGCAACTTTTACCCCCAAAATTGTTGCTAATTCATCGATACCTATAATTGCGGCCTTGAGAAGTTCAAGCTTTAAGGGGACTAAATATAATCGTTCCGTCACCAGATTTTCCAGTGCTTTCATTTGATAAAACTCCTATACCAGTTATCAGTTAGTAGCTTGTTAATCAACTTACCCAGCAAAAACCTCATTCTCTAGTTCTCCTGAGAGGGGAAAGTCTGAAAAATTTTCCCTACCCCCTACACCCTACCCCCCACACCCTGTCTCAATTTCAATCTGTTTGTCACCCCATTAGCTATATTCTCACCCATTTTAAGGTTTTTGGGTCTTTATCGTAACGATAATTAAAACCATCTTTGGCAGTAATAATTTTACCTAAACTGGCACGACTCCGGACGTTACTTAAAGAATAATCAGTTAGAGACTGCATTTGTTGATGGGACAAACCTTCGGCTATTTCAGAAACTCCTGCAATTTCCGCATCATGCTCAGTTTTAACCTCAGACAAAGGCTCTATTTTTACCGCCGAGAAATTTTCTGATTTTTTTGACATCATCACTAGGTTATTCACTTTTTTGCGCTGATAATCTTCTACAGTTGACAGCTGCCAATGGGAATTTTCTGTTAACTCTAAGACCCATCGATGATAATTAAATAAACTTTCCCGATGACCAACACTAATAAAAGTGGTTTCACTTTCCTGTAATTGCTGATATAAGCTGGCTTCATTTACCAAATCTAAAGCGCTGGTTGCTTCATCTAAGATAGTAAAAGTAGGTTTAGTGATTAATAGTCGAGCAAAAGCTAGTCTTTGCTGTTCTCCGAGGGATAAAATCTGTTCCCAGTTGACTTGTTTATCTAAGCTATTTTTGTCAGTTAATAAATGTTGCAGGTTGACTTTTTTTAAGATATTTTCTAATTCTTCATCGCTCACCTGATCATTGGTATGGGGATAAAGTAATTGCTGCCGTAAAGTGCCAAGGATAATATAAGGACGTTGGGGTAAAAATAACATTTTAGCTAAAGGAGGACGCACTAAACGACCGCTACCTGCTTTCCATAAACCGGCGATTGCTCGTAACAAGGAACTTTTTCCTCGACCACTGGGGCCAATAATGAGTAGGCTTTCTCCCAAAGGGACAGAAACCGATAAATTCTCCACAATTACCTTTTCATAATCGGGAGTTTGTAGGGTAAAATTTTCAAAAGCTAGACGATTATCTTCCAGGGTGGTAATACGACTTAAGTTTTTCGGCTCTTCACTGGCAACTTTTAAGGCATCTGTCAAGGTAGCTAACCGTTCAATATAACTTGAAACTTTACCCGATGTTCCCCATTCAGTAATTAATTGTCCCAAGGCATTAGAAAAAAGGAAACAGCATAAACTCGCTTGACTAATTTCCCCATAATCGATTTCATTTTTAATAAACATCGGGGTCAAAATAAACATTGAAAATACACTAATCGCTGACTGATAACCTCGATTAAAAAGATTATTAAACCGTTCCCAATTTATCAGTTTTTCCGAGCTTTGAATAACCCGTTCAAAACGGCCTTCAATGATTTTTTCTTCCTGCTCTTCTCCCTGAAAAAAAGCAATGGATTCGGCGTGGTTACGCACATGGGTTAAAGCATAATTATAATCAGCTTTATCATTAAGCTCCGATTGATTAATTTTGTTTAATTCTTGAGTTAGATAAATTGCTATTAAATTTCCTGCGATCGTATAAATTATTAGATAAACCGCAATTTGCCGAGAAATTGTCCAAAGAATAATCGCAAAAGTAATCATTTGTAACCCTTTTTCCACGAAGGTAATTAACAACCTTAGGGTCATGGTCGTAATTGGTTCAATTTCTTGAGATAATCTTTGATCGGGATTTTTTAAAGCTGAGGTAAAATCAATGTTATAATAAGCGCGATCATTGAGATATTTTTTAACGGTTTGTTTGGTTAACCACTTATACCAATCTAAGGCCACTTGACGACGAATAAATTGAGAAAAAGCAAATAACCCCGTTGTTCCTATAATCAACAAACTGGATAACCACAGCGTATTGAGATATTTAGAAAGGTCTCTATCTTCAATAATAATATCGAGTACATAACGATTCCAGTAGCTACTAAAAGCTTCTACCCCGACTGTTGCCAAGATACTTAAAAGGATCAAAGCTGACATTCCCCAAGAAATGATCACATCTCCAAAGGCACGTCCATTTAACTCCGTTGGATACCAATAGGGTTGAGCGACAATTTTTAGGCTTTCCCAAAATTGACCAAATAGTGAAAAGGGATTCTTGGCGGACTGGTCGGACACAACAGGGTTTTCCGTTGCTTGTTTAGTAGTATATTGAGGCATCTAGATCCAATTGGCAGTTCTTTTACTGTTCTCTTGACAACTCGCTATCATATTGTAGCGGCAGAATTACCTCTTGTTGTCTTTTGTTGACATTTTTATCTAGAAGATGAAAGCCAGCTATGGTCAGAAAGCTCTGACATAACTAAAAACTACTTGACCCATTTTTGTTAGTCTAGCACTTTAGATACTGATTACTGTTTACTGATCACTAAAAAACCCCATCTCTCAATCTCCATCATCCTCAAAATGATTAGCTAGTAGGAATTTTCGACTGGTATTCAACTCTTGCCAAAGCTGGTTAATTTTCTCGTAAGCTTCCGTGGAGGTAAGTTTTCCCCCACTGTGCAAACCAGCGATAAAAGAGACTCTCAGGGCGAATTCCTGCAAATTAGCATTAAAAACCAAATTTTGTGGCGTGAATAAACCCCTGTAGCTGGTTTTAGGGTAGAGAAAGTTATCTTTAGAATTGAATTTTTCCATTGTGACCAACCCCCCAGTATAGGATACCTACATTATTATATTACTTAACCTTTTGTTAACTTAAGCTTAACCTAAGAATTTGAACTTGTCTCTAGATTCTAGGAGAGTAGCTGCTGAACTTGATTAGGACGTTGGGTTTCATGCTTCAACCCAACCTACGTTCTGTACCTAGATTCTTAAGAGAGTAGCTGCTGAACTTGATTAGCCGCCGCTATCCCAGAATTTAAGGCCGTTTCTAGGGAAGAATTTCTCGATAAATCTCCCCCTTGACACCAATCACCACAGGCAACTAGAGGTAAAGGACTATTAACACTTAAACAGGGTACAGCTAAACCCTGACGGACTAAAGCATAACGCCAACGATGAATCCAGGACCAATCGGGGAGAGGCAAAGAAGCACGAGAGAGCAAATCTAGCTTAACTGCTTCTAAATCCTCGCTATCGAGATATTTAACCGCAAAATCTCCACTACTATGCACAACAAAGACATAATCAGGGGATGATTGCCGTTTACTGCTATCAAGTCCTAACCAAGCGATATCGGTGGAGGGAGCAACTGCGGGTAAAGAATCGCCATAACCCGCCATTACCGTTAAACAGGGATCGTAAACGATTGATCGCAATTCTGGCATAGTAGTTATGGGAGAGTTTTCTAACAATAACGCTGCTTGCGGGGCGGGAATAGCCAAGACAATCACCGGAAACTCTCCCCGAATTTGACCGTTATTGTTTAAAACCCATTTTTCTTGACGATTTTCCAGACGAGTAACCAGAAAATCTCGTTCAATTTCTAAACCTTTAGCTAAAAATTTCGCCACGCTATTGATGCCAGAAGGAGCAACATAGCTAGAATCAAACCAAGAAGTAACTATATTCTCTCTCAGGAGATTATCAATTAAAGCCGCCGTTTTTTCGCCCTGAATAGTCAAAAAAGGCAAACCATGATCCACAGCAATCTCTTGATTAGCTCGATTAACCCGTCGCGTGGCTAAACGACCACCAATGCCTCTAGACTTATCAAATAGCTTAACAGTATAACCTCGATCGCACAACTGACGAGCGCAGGTTAACCCGGCTAAACCCGCACCAATGATCCCAACCTTAATCGAAAAATTTGTCACTAGCCTTCCTAATCCTGTGAACCCTTGAGTTAATATTAGTAGTAATCAGCACTAGCGAAACTGATTTGATTATTGGGGCTGAGGAGGAAAAACCACATTGGACGAACTACGCACAGCTTTGGAGTTAGCCACCGAGGAGGAACTGCAGCAAATCACTAACATCCTCTTTTGCCGTCGTTTTAACCCCCTCGATTATCTACGAGCGCCGGACGCAATCGCCGTTCAAAGTCAAGATTGGGAAAGTTGGTTAGATAGCGTCGAGGATCGTTTTCGTTATCTGGCTGCCGATGGTGTGACAGTATTAAAAGGTCAAACGGAAAAAGTTAGTTATCGTCAAATTCTAGTTCGTGTCTGTCATTTCCTCAAGGTTCCCTACTCCCAAAAAATGCCGACAACGGAAATTGAAGCGGAAATCTATCTTCACCTCGTTAACAAAGCTTGGAAACGTCTCCCCCCATCGGAACAAAAATCCCTCTCGATTCAAATTCAAAAAGCGCTCGCGGATTCCCACACTCCCCAACCCTTACCCGTTCACCTACAACACAATCCCCTTGATATAGTCCTCAAAGGCAGTAGCGTCATCGCCATTAATTCTATCCTGAAACCGATTCTGCTCAAACATATCGCCGGGCAGTTCGCTCTTCATTTTGTCCGCTATCAAGGGGCAAAAACTGCTGTAGTCCAGGGTGGGGCAATTGTTAATCAAATCGCCCTACAAACGGCTAAACAGGGCATGACTAGGGCGGCGGCCCGCTACGGAGCGGTCAGAACCGTGTTAAGTTTGGTAGGACCGGCTTTATGGGGTTGGTTTATTGCTGATCTCGGTTGGAAAGCGATCGCCACTGATTACGGCCGGATTATCCCGACTATTTTTGCCCTTGCCCAAATTCGTCTGACTCGTGAGGATTGTTGGCAACCTGCCTAGCATGAAAAAGATTTTTTGTCAAGGGTGGGAGTGGAATTTAATACTTTTTTCAGTTTTTATCGCTATGATGCTGCCGGAGTTGGCGGGTATCGGCATTATTATCGTGTTAATTAGGGTTTTTACCGGCAATTTTCGGGCAATTATCCAGTCACGTCTCAATCAAGGTCTCGGTATCGTCACACTTTGGTTAATGATTAGTGCCAGTCTTTCCCCAACTCCGGGGGATGCTTGGATTGGTTTAGGAAATTTCCTGCCTTTTTTCTTCTTTTTTAGCAATATCAGACAATTAATTAAAAAACCCTCTCAGTTGCGTCAACTAGCTTGGGTGATGGTTATTCCGTCGGTTTGGGTAGTGGTGATGGGATGGGGACAAATTTTTCTCGGTTGGCAAAAACCGGAAGCATTAAAAGGGATTTTTACCTGGCCCTACGGAGCGGGGGGCGAACCTTTAGGTCGGATGTCTTCGGTTTTTATGTATGCTAATCTTTTGGGGGCTTATTTACTTATAACTCTGATTTTAGCGTTCGGTTTATTAATTCTAACTTGGCGGCAGTGGCACAGACAAAGAAATAACCTTTTAAATCTCAAAGTCGGGTTTTTAACTTTAACCATATTTATCGACAGTGTAGGGCTATTTTTAAGCAATTCTCGCAATGCTTGGGCCTTAGCCTTTTTAGGTTGCCTAATTTTCGCCCTTTATCTGGGTTGGAATGCCTTAGTCGCTGGTTTTGTCCTCTTGGGAGGGGTGATTTCTCTTGCTTCTTGGGGACCAAATCCTTTCAGGGATAGTCTGCGTTTTTTGGTTCCTAGGGCGATTTGGGCGCGATTATCCGATGAAATGTTCCCCAATCGCCCTCTAGCTACTCTCAGAGCAACCCAATGGCGTTTTACTCTAGAAATGACCCAAGAA
>NZ_JADEXI010000264.1:0-6215 GCF_015207185.1 Microcystis sp. LEGE 08355
TGTCGATTCTATCCCCTTAAAGTCTTCCTATCGTGCCGATGAACCGGGTTACTATTATCGCGGTGGGGTTCCCCAAACGGTGGTTTTAGACCAACAGGGTAAAGTGGTTTATGATGGTTTGGGCAATGTTAAATACGAAGATGTGGATGATGTCTTAAGAAAGGTTTTTGATCTTCTGCCTCGAACGCAATCGCTGGAGTTAAAAAGACGCTCTTTTAACGAGTTTAACGCTGAATTGCGCTAGTTACCTCTTTTTTATCCTCAATTGAACCAAAAATAATCATTTAGAGATGCTGTCAGCAGCGTCTCTATCTTGTTTGTAGGAACAATAAAATTATTTACCTAAGTAAGCTGTTCGTAATTTAAATTGCTTGTTGAGACGAGGCAAGGGGCAAGAGGCAACCCCCCTGCCCCCCCGACATCGGGGGGATTGGAGGAGATTCGGCTAATCCAAGAATAAGCAGTTTAAATACGTCTTAGCTTAGTCGTGCAAAATTAATTTCCTAGTCGAGACTCCGAGACTCCGAGACTCCGAGACGGGAGACAACTATTAGGTATCGGATTTGGGTTTTCAGTTCTCTGTTTGCTCACATCAGCAGAAGTCTTACGGAGTAGTGGCTTAGATGTGTAATTAATTTTGCTTAGGTACTTATTGTTTTTATTATCATTTAAGATTTATTTGAACCAATAAATGCTAGGCAGTTCAGATTTTGGCTCTCTTATTCTTTGTGTGATCAGTTTAACTTACTATAGAAGCGATCAATCTTTGTGTCCTCTGTGTCTCTGTGGTTCCTTCCGCTCGCTCGCCCGCAGGACTGTATCTTAGAATACATTTTACCCACCAAACCTAAGAGAGCCAGATTTTATCTTAAATAACACTTAAAAAATATTGGCAACAGTGCCAAACTGGAAAAAGTTTGCTAACCTGATTACATTGATAATAAGAATCATTCTTATAGGTGTGGGAGACAGCAATGAAAATCAAGCAAAATTTCCTAACAGCAGCGATATTACTGGGTTTTTCTGGTCCGGTACTGGCTAATAGTCTCGAAACCCTCTCTAGTAACCCCATGGCACAGGTGACGACGGTGAATCAATTGCGGGATGTTTCTCCCACCGCCTGGGCTTTTGAGGCCTTAAGAAGTCTCGTGGAGAGGTATGGTTGTATAGTAGGTTATCCTGACCGCACTTTTCGCGGTGAACGCGCTTTAACTCGTTGGGAATTTGCCGCGGGGTTGAATTCCTGCTTAAATACCCTAGAAAGATTGATTCAAGAAGGAGTAGCGGTATTAAAAGAAGATCTAGACAAAATCAAGCGATTAGTCAAGGAATTTGAGACAGAATTAGCAGCACTAGGGGCAAGAGTTGATAACTTAGAAAATCGAGTCGCTTTTCTGGAAAATAATCAATTTTCCACCACTACTAAATTAACTGGGGAAGTGGTGATGGCATTATATGGGGTAGCCACAGGAGAAAAAAACGGTGGTGAAGGGATTCCCCAAGTGCCAGCTTTTGGTTATCGGGCCCGTTTAGAATTAAATACTAGCTTCACAGGTAAAGATTTACTCTATACCCGTCTAGCAACGGGAAATATTGCCGATTTAGCCGATACCACCGGAACTTTTCAAAGTACCTTAGCCTTTAGCCAACCGGACGGCAACGATTTACTACTAGAAGTTTTAAACTACAGTTTCCCCGTCACAGAAAATATCTACCTCTGGTTAGAAGCGACGGGAGGTGCTAAAGATGACTTTACCAATACCCTCAACTTTTTGGATGGAGATGGTGCTAGTGGGGCGCTTTCCGCTTTTGGTACCCGCAATCCCCTTTATTTTGCCCCCGGACAAACTGGACTCGGTTTACAGGGTAATTATGGGGCTTTGCAATTCAGCGCCGGTTATCTTGCTGGGGATGCTAACGATCCTAACCCAGGTGCGGGTTTATTTAACGGTTCCTATACTGCCCTAGGGCAGCTGGGTTATGTTCCTAACGAGAATTTTGGCATTGCTTTATCCTACTTTCATGGTTATAATCAATTAGACACGGGGACGGGAAGTCAGCGCTCGAATTTCCGATTTTTCACCGAAGAACTATTCGGGGAGGCTGTCCCGACCATTAATAATAGTTTGGGTTTACAATTTACTTGGCGAATTGTCGATGGTTTTGTCCTCGGTGGTTGGGGAGGTTACACAAAGGCTATCACCCTTAGCACCTTAGATGGACAACTAGAACGCGGGGATTTAGATATCTGGAATTGGGCGGTAACTTTGGCTTTTCCTGATTTATTTAAGGAAGGAAATACGGCTGGTATTATTGTTGGTATGCAGCCTTGGGTGTCTAGTTCTAGTATTAGGTTAAATGATGGCAGTTCCACTAATGATCCCGATACTTCCTTTCATATCGAAGGATTTTATGAGTGGAAAATCACCGATAATATCGCCCTTACTCCGGGGGTAATCGTGATTACTTCTCCTAACTCAAATAATAACAATTCCACCTTAGTTATCGGTACTATCCGCACGACTTTTACTTTCTGATTTGTCTAGGCAGCCAGTCAGAGATAAAGATAAAATATGACAGGACTTGAAATCATCTCTCCACTGGCTGCCATTTCGCACTCTAAACTAACTGAGTGAAGGGGGCATTTATGGTATTTTTAGAAGCAATTTAGCCTACTTTTGTGGTTTCTTTTTTGATGGATTTAGAGGGTTTTAGTTTATGCTTGAGGGTTGAAGTTGTGGCGAAGAGGTCAAGGACGATTTGAGGAACACTGTGGCTCTTCGGGACTTGGTATGGTTCGATAGGGGGGCATAAATCGACTAAATCCTTATCTGGCAAGAGATTTAATTGATTAGTTCGCTCCAGATCGCAAACAATTGACAAAAATTGCGGCAATGTCTGTCTCTATAAGGGTTTCATTCCTTATAACCCCGTCGATTGCATAAGACAAACCGAAGAACCACAAACACTGTTAAATGTGATTAAATAGAGTACAATGAAAGTTGAAGATACACCTAGTTACCTAGTTAAGCCATGAAACAAGTTATCAAAAATATTAAGGTATCGGAGATTCCTACACTAATCGCTCAGTTAGGTCTTTCTCCTGAACAAGAAGTTAATCTGACAATTGAGGAAAATTCAGAAAGTCTTATCTCAATTATGGATAAAGTCGGCAAAAAAGCTCAAGCTAAAGGTTTGACAGAAGATAAACTAACAGAACTATTAGTAGATGAATCCTAATCGAGTTGTTATAGATACAAATGTTTTTATTAGTGCTTTACTAAATCCCCTAGGAACACCCAAAAAAGTAATCAATATAGCAGTCAGTCAATTTACTATTCTCCAGAGCGAGGCAACTTATCAAGAATTGGCAACGAGAATAAGTAAAAATAAATTTGACAAATATTTAGAAAAAGATGATAGGTTAGATTTCTTGTCGTCTCTTAAAAATAGGAGCTTATTTGTTGACATATCGCATGAAACTAGAGTTTGTGCCGATTTAGATGATAATAAATTCTTAGAATTAGCTGTATCTGGAATGGCACAATACATCATAACAGGCGATAAGGATCTTTTAATTCTCAATACTTATCAAGGGATTCCAATTATTACTCCAGCAGAGTTTTTAGTTTTTTTCTAGTGTCCCTGATACCAATTTTCAATAGTCGTGACTAACATCTGAAAGTGTAATTCCTTTCTCCGAGAGGGATTGCGCTTTGAAATGATCAACTAAGTTTGTCATTACTTTTGAAAAATGATATGAGAATTTTTTGAGGGAGGAATGCAAAAAAATAAACCCCCTCAAGATTGATTGAAGGGGCATTTATCGTATTTTTAGAGGCAATTTAGCCTACTTTTGTGGTTTCTTTTTCGGTGGATTGGGAGGGTTTTAGTTTGCGTTTGAGGGTTGAAGCTGCACCGAAGCCGAAAGGGATGATAATTCACCAATCCTCCTCAAACTGTTATCTTTTGATGATGACTAATTTGTTTAGCTTGCTCTTGCTGCTAAATCGGTAGTGATACTGGCATTATATCTGGATAATGTTATGATCCCGATAGGGGTAAATTTTATTGCGATTGCGTTAGCGCAAATACAATATTGATAAAAATTAATGTAGTAACCATAATATAGCTACATTTGGAGAGTAAAATTGAAGTGGACATGGGACGACAACAAAAATCGGACAAACAAGCGCGATCACGGCTTGAGCTTTGAAGCCGCTCAATATGTTTTTGCCGATCCTCTCGCTGTCAGCCGTCCTGATCCATACCCAGAGGAAGAACGCTGGCAGACTATCGGACTGATCGGTAAACTGACTGTATTTGTGCTGCATACTTGGCTGGAGTCTAATTCAGTGACAGGAGAGGAAACGGGACGAATTATTAGCGCACGCAGGGCAACAGCCCATGAAAGGAGGGCTTATGAACAAGGGAGATTCTAATCCAGTACCGCCAGAGATACAGGCTGAAATTGACGCTCTAGCCGCGTCACAAGAGCCTATCCGCACGGATTTGATCCCGGAGGCTACGGGAGATTGGAGCAGGGCCCAGCGTGGTGTATTTTATCGTCCGCTCAAACAGCAGATCACTCTAAGCCTTGATGCTGACCTGATAGACTGGTTCAAAACCCAGGCCACACAAGAGGAGGGGTATCAGACCAGTATTAATCGCGCCCTGCGAGAATATGTGGAAACACAGGCAAAAAAATAAACCCCTTCAAGATTGATTGAAGGGGAATTTATGGTATTTTTAGAGGCAATTTAGCCTACTTTTGTGGTTTCTTTTTAATGGCGATACAATGAAGTTACTGCCACTTAATGAAACCTCTATGAACCTCATCCTTCCCGCTGAACTTCTGCAAACAGTACAAATGACTGAAGCTCAAATGCTCACGGAAATCGCTATCATGCTTTATCAGCAGCAACGTCTTCAATTTGAACAAGCAGCTGAACTAACGGGAATGGCGATCGATGATTTCTACCAATTGCTAGTATCGCGTAATATCCTCACTCCACCCACGGACCCCGACGACGAACCAAAAGAACTCATCCTCACCAGTCTTCGTATTTCTCTTCAGCAAGCTAAAGAGGGCAAAGTACATCCCATCTCTGAACTCTGGGATGGCATAGATGACTGAAGAAATTCCTCCTATTGTTGTTGGGTTTCCTTGCGTCAACCCAACCTACGAATCTAAATGAAGGGGGTTATGATATTATTCCAATAGGAAGGGATAGATAGGGTTATAGCCATGAGTATTGATATCTCCGATGAAATTCTCAGTGCAACACGCATGACTGAAGCTGAGATGAGGCAGGAAATTGCGGTCATGCTCTTTCAAAAAGAGAAGCTCACCCTTGCTCAAGCGAGTCGATTTGCAGGAATGAATCGTATTGCTTTTCAACACCTACTTGCAAGTCGTCAAATTCCGGTACACTACGATGTCGAAGATTTTGAACAGGATATTAAGAACTTGCGGGAGATGGGAAGATTGTGATTGTTGTCAGTGATACATCGCCTATCAACAATCTTGCCGCCATTAATCAACTTCATCTGCTACAACAACTTTACGAAATAGTTTTTATTCCTGAAGCAGTTTATCGAGAATTAACTGAGCCTGATTTTCCGGTAGCAGGTTCAATAGAAGTCCAAACCTTAGATTGGATTCAAACTCGAACGGTAACTAACCGCACAGTGATTGAAGCTCTTGCTGATGAACTAGATAAGGGAGAAGCTGAGGCTATTGCTTTAGCACTTGAGTTGGGAGCAGATCAAGTTTTGATTGATGAGCGTCTTGGTCGTAGAATTGCTGCTAGACTTATACCATTTTTCTAAAGTAATGGCAGAGATGGTTAATTCCCTCACCCCCAACCCTTCTCCCTTTTTGGGAGAAAGGAGTAGAATGTCTGCCACGAATAAAGAAAAATGGTATTAATCTTCGATACACAGGAATTCTGGGCATTTTAGTTGAGGCGAAGAATCGACGGTTAATCTCTGAGGTGAAACCCTTGCTAGACGCTTTGATTGATCGAGCAGGATTTTGGGTTGCTGCACCTTTATACAGCAGTGTTTTACAGATTGTTGATGAAGAAAAAAATAAACCCCCTCAAGATTGAATGAAGGGGTATTTATGGTATTTTTAGAGGCAATTTAGCCTACTTTTGTGGTTTCTTTTTCGGTTGATTTAGAGGGTTTTAGTTGGCAACTGATAATAAAGC
>NZ_JADEXI010000265.1:0-6212 GCF_015207185.1 Microcystis sp. LEGE 08355
ACTGATAACTGATAACTGATAACTGATAACTGATAACTGATAACTGATAACTGATAACTGATAACTGATAACTGATAACTGATAACTGATAACTGATTATTGATAACTGATAACTGATAACTGATAACTGATAACTGATAACTGATAACTGATTATTGATAACTCTCAATTACTTGACGAAAATCGCTTTTTTGTTTGACTCCGCGCATTTCCTTCACTAATTCCCGATCCTTAAAGAATTGTACCGTGGGAGTCCCGGTTACTTGACCCATTTTGGCAATTTCTGGGTCAGTTTCGATGTCAATTTCCACAAAATAAATTTTGCCATCGTACTCATCGACCACTTTATCTAAAATCGGTTTCAGGGTTTTACAGGGGCCACAGGTGGGAGACACATATTTTACCATTAACAAGCGATCGCCATCATGGAATAATTTCCGCAAAGCATAACCCCCAACATGACGAGTTTTGTGAATATCAAAAGTCTCCTCCGTATCGGCCGGGGTTTCGCTAACGGTTTTCGTCTCGTAATGTTCAGAAGTGGCTGATTGACGGTATTCTTGGATTAAATTATGCTCCGATAACCATCTTTCTGCCAATAACGCCGCCATACACCCCGTACCTGCGGCAGTGATGGCCTGACGGTATTCGTGGTCCTGCACGTCTCCTGCGGCAAAAACCCCCTCGACGCTGGTAGCAACAGTCCCCGGTTTGACTTTTACATAACCCACCTCGTCTAATTCTAATTGTCCTTGGAAGAGGGAAGTATTGGGAGTGTGACCGATGGCATAAAATAACCCTCTAACGGCTAATTCACTGATTTCTCCCGTTTGCGAGTTTTTAATGCGTAATCCTGCCATTTTACTGCCTGTACCGAACACATCCACCGCTTGGGTGTGAAAATGAACGGTAACTTTCGGATTATTTAACACCCGGTCCTGCATTGCTTTCGAGGCACGCATCGCTTCCCCGCGAATTAATAAATGGACGTGGGAGCCGTATTTAGTTAAATATACGGCTTCTTCTGCCGCCGAGTCACCGCCACCAATGACAGCCAGGTTTTCCTCTCTAAATATCGGTGTAGCACCGTCACAGATAGCACAAGCGGAAATCCCGTTACTCCAGAATTGGGCCTCGCTGGGTAATCCTAAGCGTTTGGCAGTGGCTCCCGTGGCGATAATAATACTATTGGCCTTCACTTCCCGGTCCGTGGAACGAATGGTAAAAGGACGCTGACTTAAATCCACCGAGATAACATCTTCGGTATAGCATTGGGTCCCCCATCTTTCGGCCTGTTCCTTCATTCTTTCCATGAGCTTCGGACCAGTGATTCCTTCGGGAAAACCGGGGAAATTTTCTACTTCTGTGGTGGTCATCAATTGTCCCCCCGGAATGCCTCCCGCTTGGAAACCCTCAAACATCAAGGGTTTTAAGTTCGCACGCGCCGCATAAATCGCCGCCGTATATCCCGCGGGTCCCGAACCAATAATGACTAAATTCTCGACAGTCATAACCGTAAATGCAACTCATAACGACTACGCTTTTTAGTATAGCAGCATCAGTTGTCAGTTATCAGTTATCAGTGTCATATTCCTCGTCACTGACTCTACCAGTGGGTAAAGTCTGCCGCAAATTGAGATAGGGATAAAAGCTTAATACGGGTATCTTGAGCAACTTTTTGGCGCATTTGAGCCGTATTATATCCCCAATCGGCTAAATATAAGCCCACATCGTTTAAATCTGCTTGTTGCTGTACTAATTCCAACGCATCGAGACGATCCTCGACAAACCACAAATTAGCGGGAGATTCTGGTAAATCAGCTAGTATTTGCTGAATAGTCAGGTATTTTGGCTGTTTAATTTCCTTGCCAATTAATCTCGCTGCCGGAAAATTAATTGCTACTTTTTGTAACAATTGCTTGACAAAACGGCTTTCTTTTGTAGTGATGATATAAACCAAAAAATCCGAGTCTAAAAAAGAGGCCAGGCGATCGATCGCGGGTTGATAAAATTGATGTAAAGCTAACCAAGACTCTAGATCCGACTCAATCCATCGATCCCTAAGACCATCGAGAGCATTAGAGAGAACTTTTTTCGCTATTTTCTCCCTTTCTAGCAGATTTTGAGCAATTGACGGCCAATTATTTAAAGCTTCCTCGTCGGGAATACCGAGAACGAGCGATCGCAACAGTAAAGGCATTTCCCAACCAGTTTCGATAACGGGACGAAGTTGCGAAAACCTCGGGAAAAAATCCTCGGGAATTATTTCTGGCCAAAGGGTTTCATAGGTGCGTTTGCTAATCTGAAAATACTCGATCATGCCATCACAAAGAACACCATCAAAATCGAGTGCTAGAATACGGGGGGATTGACGCATAAATGCTGGTTTAATCTCAATAATGGCAGTATAGCGCAGCGAAAATTCAAAAATTGTCCAAGACATCACGCTATTAGCTATTCTTTGCTTCATCGTTGATATAACATAGCTGTCTCCATTGGTCTAACCGTGTATTAGACACCTCCAAAATTCAGGCTAGATTGAGGTTAATTGCTGGAGATGTCTATTGTACTGTCAGAGAATCAGGAGCCACCCAAGACCCATTGGGTCGCTACCTCAGTTTCCCCCCAAGGGAACTGCCTGACTTCAGCGGCGACAAAGTGGGAAGCCAGACTTTCAATCAGTTTAACCAGAGTGGAATCAGTCACCACTGCAACTTTACTGACGTACTTGTGATGGTCGCGTATCAGCCGGAAATGAGCGACCAAGGCACCAAAACTCTCCCAACCGGTGAAAGTAGGTACTTCGATGATTACGCCAGCAAGGCCACCAGTGGCTTCAATGTGGGGATCCACTGCCTCCGCAATCTTGACAAAATCTTCCGCCGCCAGTGCAGATGTAGGTCGCATATAGAGAATGCTATGCGCGGCATCTAAATTATAATCTATCATAGTTTGCCTCTCCCAAATGGTCGAAGTCTAACTATATGCTATCACAAATAATAGGACCAAGATTGAGGGAAAATTAACAAGCGATCGCAGAGAATAACCACAAAGACACAAAGACACAAAGACACGAAGATTAGGCTGGTTAATTCTTCTTGCCATCTAATCAGAATTGGGTGGTTTATGCGTTGCTAACCAACCCAACTGGACTTTATTTGAGGGGTAATGTTCTAGATGTTAACTAGGTTAAAGATGGCATAGCCAACGCATAATTGAAACCAGTTGATTATCATTGGTTAAGTTAGCGGCATTGGTGAGTTTTTTCGTCTCTAATTGCTGATAAATTTCCCTGGCCATTTTTGTTTCAATAGCAGCGCCGATAAAAAAAGTATAAGGATGCTTAGAGATTTTTCTAAAAGCATCATCAATTCTCTGCAAAGCAGTACGAGCAGTTTTCCAATGTTCATCTGCTCGAGCGGGATCAATCCCACCTTTCAATTCTCCCAAAGCAATGTATAAATCAGCAGATTGTCAGGTTTCTTTTTTGATTTTTTGATTAGCTAATTGCGTCGAATCACATTTTAAAAGGCACAAATCAATATTGTTGTTATTAACAATGGGAACATTGACATTATAAATTATTGTTCTTGGTTGGCTGTTATTTAACCAGCTAACACCTCTAACCAAGATTTCTAGATTAGGTGTCATTTCTTCCGCTGCTCTCCATTGATTATTACTAGAATTGAGCCAATCATAAGCAATTCCTGCTACTCTTAAAGTTGCTAATAGAGAACGAGTAAATTTACTTTGAGCTAAGGAGCCACCCGCGTTTCTCATGATTCCTCCTAAAGTGTCACCCCGAATCAATAGAAATCTATAGACTAACTCCTCGACAAAATTAGTCCCCGCAGGTTCCAGAAAATTGACAATTAATTCTTGAATTGCTTCTACCTTGTCTTGGGGATGTAAATAATTTTTAGCTTTATCAGAAATTCCCGATGCAGTTAATAAAGCCGCTTGAATATCTGGGATGTTTAGTAACTCTCTAGGATTGTTTACGGTTTGGGCAATAATTTTTAAGGTTCTTGCTTCTGCAATTAAAGGAGTAGCTCTCTGATTTTTTTCTAAGGCTAGAGCAATAAATCCTGAACGGATAGCTTCATAGGTAGTCTCCAAATCACAACTTTGGTTTAAATGCAAGAGATAGGGTTTTTCCATTAAGGCTTTCTCCACACATAAATACATTTTCTTAAAGATTCTCTACCATGACATCCCATTTGCTGACTACTATTACCTTTTCCCTGAGGAACTACTAAAATATTTTCTACTTTAAATCCAATTTCTTCGGCAATTTTTGACAAAATTAAATCTACAGAAATACTAGCTCCCGCATAGCGCACGTTATCATTAATCATACAGAAAATACCCGAGGATTTCATAACCCGAAAGCATTCATAAATTAGACAAGACATTTCCAGAAAATACCCTCTAATCATCCGAGGAATACCATGGTTATTTAAGGACTTGCTTGATTTTAATTCCTCTAAATAACCCAGGATACTCTCTAATAATTTTTGACGATCAGTTATGGCAATGGCTGGCGACCAATGTTCATTTATTTTTAGTAACTCTTTGGGTTTATTTTCAACAGTGCAACTAAGCATTTGTTGACGTAATTGTTTTAATTGTAGTTGATCTATTCCCAATAGAGCCAATTCTAAAGCGTAGATACGAGTATAATCATAGCGATTACAATAAGGAGGAGAAGTAATAATAGAATCGTATTTTTCTGAGGAAATCTCTGGCAAAATCTCAAGACAAGAACCTTGATATAGTTGAATTTTTTCCCGAGGATAATCTCTAGAAAAAAGTTCCAATTGTTGCTGACTAGGCTCTAAATCTGCGAGAATTTCTCGTAACTTGCTATGTAGGGCAATTTTAAAGTCTAAAATTTTTCCTTTGTCAAATATATTTTTGCCCTGTTGTTTACCAGAACGATAATCCCAACGGAGGTATTGACCATCTTTTCTAGTATAGCTAATTGATTCGAGAATAGAAAGTAAGGCAAATTTTAAGATCGCTTGCACTCGCTCATTCTCTTGGGCAATCAACCCTAAGTAACTTTCTATACAAGCCTGATTTTCTTGGGGATATGCTCCTTGAGTAATTGGTAATTCTAATAACTTAACTTTGTCATCTACCTGTTGCCAAAGGCTATGGTTAGACCAGTACTCTAGACGATGTATATCATCACTATTTAAGCCATTTTCTAAAATTTGTCTAGTAATAATTAATTCTTGTCCAATCGGCAATAGTTCTATTCCATCTGCTGATAAACCCCTGGCTGCCGCCGCAAACAAAGTTGTTCCGCTGCCGGCGAAAGGGTCTAGTATTTTTCCTTGTTTGATACCATATTTTTCTAGAAGATAAACTATCAGATCAACGGAAAAACCCTCTTTATACTTATACCAGCGATAAACTGGTTGGTTCTTATTACCTTGAAAACTCACTAGAGTACGAGATAATTGCTCAGAATCAAGTAATTTGTCTTGAAAATAATTAAATAATTCTCGATCGAGATTGTTGATTTCTAACAATCTTTCTGCTACATTAACTGAACTATTAATCATTTAGGTTTACCGGCGAAATTGCCGAAAAATAATTATCAGAGTTTATCTTTATTTGATTGGTAATTTTAATCAGTGGGGAAAGGGCGATAATTAAGTAGCTGGTTATAATTAAATTGAAGATAGATTTTAGGTTCGATCCCCCCTTAATCCCCCCTTGATAAGGGGGGAACTGATCGTTTTTAACACCTACCTACTTAAGGGTTAATTCTCGCACCGATTCCCCTAGATTTAATCTCAATCCCCTAGACAAATACCCAAACCCCTGGCGGTTTTGACTAAAGTTTCTTCGAGATCGACGATGCGATAGGTTTTAATCGCCTCCTCAATGGGAACACTGACCACTTGCCGATTTTGCCAGGCCACCATGCGATCGAATTCTCCCCGGGCGATCAGATCCACGGCCGCCACGCCAAAAGCCGCCCCCAGTAGGCGATCCATCGGAGAAGGAATGCCCCCCCGTTGAATGTGGCCCAGGAAAGTCACTCTCGTTTCGGCCCCGGTTTCCCTGGCAACTTCTTCGGCTAAATAGCGACCGATACCCCCGAGACGATCTTCTCCTAGGGCTTCCTTTTGCACTAGGCGATTGCCAGTTTCGGTACGCACAGCCTCGGAGACAATAATCAGAGAAAACTGTTTATC
>NZ_JADEXI010000266.1:0-6203 GCF_015207185.1 Microcystis sp. LEGE 08355
ATCATGGAGGAAGCAACGGAAATCGCCAAACTGCGTTTATTTCTTGCTTTAGTTGCTGCCGAATATTGATTTTAATATCATGTCGGGAAATTCCCTCATCGGTTTAATTTGCCTGGACGAAAAAAGTTTTAATCTCATGGGAGATGAAAACATTCTGCCAACCCTCAACGAACAAAATTACCAAGCAATTCTTGCGAAAAAATCGCAGTATTGAATTAGACAAAGAACAGGCTTTTCAGTTGGAAGAAGTGCAGGAAACCCTCCTAGTAAGTCTTTAAACCCCAAGGGAAAGAATTTTTTTTCTCAGCCTAGGGACTTGGTGACTACAAATAAAATGGACATCAAGACATTTGAAAAGGAACAAAAAAAACTGTTAACCAATCCCGAAATTGCCCAAGCATGGTTAGAATATCAAAGTCAATAACCCCACGTTAGTCTCTATTTTACTTCCTCGGAACAATATAAAAATCAAATCTCTATTGTTAATGGTAAAAAGCAAGGGACGGATCTTAATCTCTATGAGCTTTTTGTGTAACAATGTTTTAATATCCTCCATCCCCAGGGTTATTGTAGAATTATTATTCCCAGGGGAATTTATACAGATTTAGGAACCAAGCAACTGCGATAAATGTTATTTTCTCAGGCAAATATGACAGGATTATTTTGTTTTTAAAATCGTCAAATAATTTTTGAATGTGTAGATAGGCGCTTTAAGTTTGTGATCTTAACTTTTGAAAAAATAAACAAACTCTTTCCTTTTCTGTGGAGTTTATGCGTCACATTTTTGAGAAATTACAACGTTTTTTCCATCAAGATAGTTGAGTAATTAGCGTCGATTTAATCGGCAAACTATCCCCAGATTCCCTCTCGGTAATCGAATTTAAACAAGATATAGATATTCCTATCGCTGAAAAAATGTCTCGTTTTCCTCTGCTAGGAGAAACCCTTCCCGATACAGGGAATCTCAAGTTAACTCAAGAACTTCAGATGACTAATGATAGTCATTTATTTAAAACTGAACCCGCAAAGGGAAGATTGCCCCTCTGGGAAGGAAAAATGATTCATCAATTCACCCATCGGTAGGCTTTACCGAAATACTGGTTAGATGAAAAACAAGCAAGACAAGCTTTATTAAAACGCTGTGAAACAGTAAACAGTAAACATCTCCAAAAATTATAACTCAATCACAGCTTGCTTTTATACTTTGTACTGATTAAGTAGGGTTTGCTGAATATCAGTATAATCCTTGCTAGGAAGAGTTTTTGGGACTTTTTTAACCAAAAAAGTGCAAGAAACAAACGTTGAGAAATCGATCCGAGAGACTCAAAATCCTTACACTCACCCATCCACCCATCCACCCATCCCGACCATTCCACCATTCTACAGCAAGGCGATACGGTCATTTTATTAGGTCATCGGGGCGATGTTCCCAATTTTGCCCGTCGTTATGCTCTGCGTCGAGAAATGCGCTATCGGGGGTCTTCTTGGTAGGATATTTAACCAGAAAAAAGTTGAGCTTTTCTGGAATTAATTTCCCTGCGGATGGAGATATTACTAACTCACTAATTATCTCCAGAGACAGCTATGAAATTAACCTATCGCAGCATTGCTTACGACAAAAACCCCACTGCCACCGTTGCTTCCAGTCCGATGATTTTAAGCTATCGTGGTGTTCCCTATTTAAAAAACCGTGGTGTCGTTCAAACGATTCAGAAACCGGTAGCCGTTACCTATCGCGGTCAAGCCTATCATATCACTCAATCTTTAGCTTCTTTGCCCACGGAAGGACCCTCTTTAAGTTTTTAACTTCTAGTTCATTTTTCAATTAATCTCTTTTAAATATTGTCAATTAAGTAGCTGGTTATAATTAAATTAAAAATAGATTTTAGGTTCGATCCCCCCTGCCCCCCCTTGATAAGGTGGGTGTCTGACAACTTTTAACACCTACCTACTTAATGATTTTATTAATTACCTTAAACGGGTTTTATCTCCCCTCTTGCTCCCTTGCTCAAAGGGGGATTTTTTTATTTGTTTTGCCAACAAGGAATAACTACCTAAGCAAAATTAATTACACATATTTTTCCCTTCCGCAGTTCCGCAGTTCCAGCGTTCCCCCTTTCCGGAGTCTGAATTTAATTTTGTCGAACTGCTGATAGTTATCAGTTTTTTGTAGAATAGGGAGATTGAGAAAACGAACATCTGCCCCTATGACAAGATTCCCTTTGACTGGTCGCTATTCTAGTTTATGCGTCTTGCTCACTTTATTCTGGTTAAGCGGTCAATCTTTACCGGTGCGAGCAGAAAAAATCTATAATCCCGTCCCCCTCATCCTCAACAAAGAAATTAACGATACTCTCACCGACAAAGATATTCCCACGGGGGAGGGAGGGTTTGCTAGGGATTATACCGTAGATTTGGACAAGGATGATCAGGTGGCCATCGATCTCAAATCGGAAAACTTTGATGGAGTTTTAATTCTCCTGGCTGACGATGGTTCCACTGTAGCGGAAAATGATGATGGTCCCGATGGTGGCACTAATGCTCTCCTCTTTGCACGCATTACCGAGTCGGGTAAATATATTATTCGGGTGAGAGCTTTCGGAGAAACCGGTGGGGGAAAATTTACCCTGAAATTAACCCGTTTACGGGCCGTGGAGGGCAAAAATTAGCTAATTATTGTCAAAAAAACCAAGAATAGAGCCTCTGTCCACTCTACCACCGCACCGTAGGTATCGCCAGTGTGACCGCGAAGACGACGATATAACCAGTAACCAGTAAGCAGAGCAAGGGCGATTCCGGCACTAATGGCGATTATTCCCCACCTTAGACCACCAAATAGGGCGATTAACCCCCAAATTACTCCCCCACAGTCCCAAGGCAGACAAAAAGCCACTTTATGAAAGGCTCCCTTGCCGGTGGGTTTGAGGTAGGGATAAACAGCGATCGCCATTACTTGCCCCCAACGTCCCCAAATTGGCGCTAAAATTAGAGCTAAGGCTCGATTATCGCTTAAATCAGTCAAAGCGGCGATTTTTAGCAGCAAAACCATAGTCACGGCCATGACTCCAAAGGCCCCGGTAACACTATCGGCCATGACCGCTAAACGGCGCTGGGGGTCGGTGACAGCTAAACCATCGGCCGTGTCACTAACTCCATCAAGGTGTAGTCCTCCCGTTAGATAAACCCAAACCCCCACAAGGACAACCGCACGAGTTAAGAGTGGCATTCCCAGACTAGCTAGAGTTATATCGAGCAAAACCAGAATTAGACCCAAAAATAAGCCCACTAAGGGAATCCATCGGGCAATTCTACCAAAATCCGGCCAAGCAATCGGAACGGGAATAATCGTGTAAAAAGCGATCGCACCTAAAAATGAGCGAATTTCTTGACAAATGAAGTTAAATATGGTAGTCAATCCCCCAATTCGCTCCCGGTATGGCAGCGTTTCTCATAAAGATGAAGTATAACTTAATTTTGTATCGGCCACCCTGTGGGATTTTCAAAACATGAGAACACCTATAATAATTCTGCATAACACGGTTACTTGTAATTTTATTAGGGAAACCTCTTGCGATCGCTATGAGAGTAATATACGGAAAGATTTTTTAAAAAAATGTGTATTTGGTATGAGATATGGAAAGTTTACATATATTATGTAGTTGGATAGACAAAGTTTTGAGAATTTCAAAGTAGTCCATCGTACAGCCTGAGTTCTGCTACAGTCTGGGCTAGACCTTGCCTTTCATAAGCTGCAAGTAACTCATCAACACTTTGCGGTGGATTGTTTAAACTCATTCGCTGTTGCTTAGCAGCTTCACAGATCACTGAAGGAGCTAAATCAATCAGATGAATAATAAACTCATCGGGATGCTGAGCCTCGATACCATATTGATCAAGAGTTGTAGCCGGAAAATCTGACAGATTGTATGTAACAATCACATCGGCTCCTGCACAAATGGCAGCTGCTAGTACATGACGGTCATTGGCATCTGGTAAGTTTAGCGATGGAATTAGATCTTTATAACCCTGAACGAGACAGTCACGTACATTACTGTTCATCAGAGCTTTTGTGCGGTGAAGACGCTCCTCCGTGAGATCAGGTCTATTCTTCAAAAGATTCCGAATCCACTCATCATGAATTTCATCAGTCCATTTGGCACGGAACAAATCTGTCAATGCTAAACGCATCAAAAAATCCCGTAGAGGAGCTGCATATAAAACACACGCGTCGAATAATGCAGTGAAGTTGCTCACAATCAATAGCCCATGTCCAACTCTTGTGCTTCGCGTGTAAGTTCTTCAAGAGTTTGTAATCTTTTCTGGTCTATGTCATGCTTATACGTCATGAGGTCGTCAAATCGAATCCGGCGATGAGTTCCCACTTTTCGGCATGGAATCTTGCCATCATCAATCAGACTGATCAGGAATGGACGTGATACATTCAAGAGGTCTGCTGCTTGTTGTGTCGTTAACTCAGCATATACAGGCATCAAAGTAACTGCATTGCCACGAGCCATTTGCGTCAGAATATCAGTTAAAAGGCGAAATGCAGACATCGGAATAACAACCACTTCTTCTGGCTCATTATCCGCCTGCACACGCAGTCTGAATTCAGGCAAGTGGTTTCCAACAGGGCGTTTGCCTAGAAATCTTGAAAGCTGACGGCTTGACTCACGCGCAAGCTCTGTATCTGCCGCAGTCGGTGCAATTGTCTCTTGAAAATCAGCGATTCCAGTAGCCATTGTCTTGTCCCGCTCATACTGTTGATTGAACTCTTGTCCAGAGTTACTACGGCCTAGTGTACCCCACATACGAAATAAATGCAACAAACGCAACAAACGAAAAATATGTTTTTGTCACAACTTGCTCACCAGCCGTAGGGTGCGTTCCCTAATGTGGTTCCTACTGCTCCAGCGATCGATTTTGGGGAACGCACCATGCAGATTGATTGCAGCTGTGGGTTTAAGTGTGATGGCGAAGGCACTGCGTAGCAGTACGCTGATCTTGTCGGTTGGGTTGACGGCTGTTACCCAACACCCTCAAAACCAAGATTAAATGCAGTAGGATAGACGTTGGATAGATTTTCTAGGTTGCCCTGAATGGAAGCGTCTATATTGAAACAAGTATTTTTGGGCATTTAACCGCCAGACCCACTGACAATCTGATCGTTGCTGCTAATATCAAGATCACCCAAGATTGGTGGAACGAACATAGTAGCTCATTTACGCTTTACGCATCAGAGATCGTTGAAGATGAGGCAGCTAAGGGATATCCGATAATCGCCGCTCAACGGTTAAACTTGTTACAATTCCTAATGCTTCTCGAACTTACGGAAGATGCGTTTGAACTTTCGCAAGCGTTTCTGACTCAAAGCAATCTGCCCCTAAAGGCATCTAACGACGCTTTACATATGGCATTAGCAACCGTCTATAACTTAGATTATTTGCTAACATGGAACTGCAAGCACATGGCAAATGCCCAAATTCAGCGTAAGCTGGCTCAGATTAGTTCTGATCTCGGATATATATTGCCAGTTATTTGCACTCCTTATGAGCTTATTGGATATAACCTAGAGGTCTAGTCATGTATAAAAATGAAATTCTCGATGAAATTCACAAGTATAGAGAAGAATACGCTCAATCGTTTCAATATGACTTAGAGAACTCCATAAAAAAGATGATCCAATAGTTAAGTGAGTTGATAAGGGATTTCCACAAACCACTTGGGCAAATGGGGAAGTCGATTAATCTGTTTTTCCAACTCTGCCATTGCCTCCCGGGTCAACTTCACCCCATTGCGGTAAACCTTGTCAATGAGCTTGACGACCGGATTTTTGGCTTTGAAGGTAAGGGTTTCGGCAAAGCGAAGCACCGTTTCCACACCCCAAGAGTAAACTACCCTTCCAATGCTGCTCCAGCCAGCCAAAGGTACGTTCTACTGGATTGTACTTGCTGTGATAGGGGGGATAGTAGGCTAACTCAATGTTCAATTGCGACTGCAGGGCAAAGGCTACCATCCGGTTCATCAACTGAGTGCGACGGGAATGGTTTTCCGGTCCATTGTCTTGGTTAATCACCAATTTGTGAATGTGGCCAAAGCGGTCTTTTACCATCGCCCACCAATGCTCCAATAAATCCACAATACAATCTGCGGTCAGTTTAGAGCTGACAAAGAACAAATACAGTTCATTGTATTCGGGGAGG
>NZ_JADEXI010000267.1:0-6179 GCF_015207185.1 Microcystis sp. LEGE 08355
GGGTGTAGGGTGTGGGGGGATGGGAAGGATAAATAAAAATAATCTCCTGTCTCCTGACTCCTGTCTCCTGTCTCCTGTCTCCTGTCTCCTATCTCCTATCTCCTGAATCCTGACTCCTATCTCCTGTCTCCTATCTCCTGTCTCCTGACTCCTGACTCCTGACTCCTATCTCCTATCTCCTATCTCCTGTTCTGAGGATTTGGGATTAAAACTGAAAAAAGTGCATTAATTGGGAGATTTCCTGAGCTTCTATGGATAAACGCCCTTTAAAATCCACAATATTCTTAAATAATCCCTGTTCTTCTCTATTTTTAATAATGGCAGCCGCCAAATTATTACTGATCAGGGGCAGGGTGGTTAACTGCTCGATCGAAGCGGTGTTAGGATTGATTTTAGGGGGTGCGAGGTGACTTTCGGGACTATAATAGGCAAATTCTAGAATCGGCTCCCAAGCTTTCAATCTAGCCACAGGAACACTCAAAGCAGCCGCTAGATCTTCAAGACAAAGCAATTCTACCCCCATACCCAGCAATTCCACCAACATCCGCGCTTGATGGATGGATATCCCCGGCAATCGCAGCCAATCATCCACACCCGCTTGACTGACATTAATTTTAATGCCCAATTGTGCCGCCATAGCGATCTCATCGAGGGAACGAAAGCGATAATAGGGATCATTGCTAATTTTGGCTTTTAAAGGGTTAAAAGTGCGTCCTAACCAGTTTTGCGGTGTCATTATAGTAGTTGTCGCCGTTTTTCTTCAAATTCGTACTCAGAAATTAATCCTTCTTGCCGGAGGCGCTCTAATTCCCTTAAAGCTGCCCCGATCGCCTCTACTTGTTTAGGCTCTAAACTGGGGACAGTGGCAGCAGCGGTGGCAGTAGGAAAATAGTTAGCCAAAAATTGGTTATCTTGGATTAAATACCACACCGCATCGATCGCGCAAGCCACCCGGGGAATGGGAGTTTGCCAAAGGAGAAGATAAATAATTCCCCAGAGAGGTTGACGGAGATAGAATTTATGAATACCGGCGATAGGAAAGGGTAAAGCGAGAATGCTACCGATAAAAGCCAAAAAAATCGCTAATTTACGGCTTTTGGGCTTACTTAATAATTTTTCCACCAGAAGCATGACACCTGTTCGAGATTGATTTTAGCCTGATCTGAACCTTCTATTCTAAAATAAGTAGGGAGGCACAATTATTTGTAGGATGGGTTAGCGGTAGCGTAACCCATGCGGCCGTTGGGTTTCATGCTTCAACCCAACTTACGTTCATCTTATATTTAATTCCACCCACCCACTTACTCTTTGGTTCTAAGTAGGGAGACACAATTATTTGTAGGATGGGTTAGCGGTAGCGTAACATTAGCGGGCGTTGGGTTTCATGCTTCAACCCAACCTACGTTCATCTTATATTTAATTCCACTCAGCCACTTAACATAGGGATAAGCAATGACTAGCAGAATCAAGGAAATCTTTCAAACAGGACAACCGGATCAATCCGTCACCGTGCAGGGTTGGGTGAGAACAAAACGAGAATTAAAAGAATTTACTTTCCTGGAAGTTAATGATGGCTCATCCCTAGCCAACTTACAAGTTATCCTCGAACCGACTTTACCCGATTATGAAAATGTACTAAAGACAATTAGTACAGGAGCGGCGATCGCTGTTTCGGGAAATTTGGTTCCTTCCCCGGGTAAAGGGCAAAATATCGAGTTAAAAGCGGCCGAAATCACCCTTTATGGTGACTGTCCCCCGGATTATCCCCTACAAAAGAAACGTCATTCCTTTGAATTCCTAAGAACTATTGCCCATCTGCGAGCAAGAACCAACACCCTAGGAGCAGTAATGCGGGTTAGAAACGCTTGCGCCACCGCTATTCACACTTTTTTCCAAGAAAAAGGCTTTATTTGGGTACATACTCCCATTATTACCGCTAACGACTGCGAAGGTGCGGGGGAATTATTTACTGTCACCAGTTTAGACTTAAAAAAACCCGCCAATTTTGCCGAGGATTTCTTTGGTAAACGGGCCTATTTAACCGTCAGTGGACAATTACAAGCGGAAGTAATGGCCATGGCTTTATCTAATGTTTACACTTTTGGCCCGACTTTTCGCGCCGAAAATTCTAATACTTCCCGTCATCTGGCCGAGTTTTGGATGGTGGAACCGGAAATGGCTTTTTGTGATCTGGAAGGGGATCAGGATTTAGCGGAAGCTTTTCTGAAATATATCTTTAAATTCGTCTTAGAAAATTGTCCCGAAGATTTGCAGTTTTTTAACGAACGTATCGATAAAACGGTGTTAAGTACGGCCGAGAATATCGTTAATAGTGAGTTTGGCCGGATTACCTACAGTGAAGCGATCGAGTTATTAGAAAAAGCCGATCGTCAGTTCGAGTTTCCGGTAGAATGGGGCGTAGATCTACAGTCAGAACACGAACGTTATCTAGCGGAAGAACTATTTAAAAAACCCGTGATTGTCACCAATTATCCCAAGACAATCAAAGCTTTTTATATGCGTCTAGATGACAATAATAAAACCGTTTCCGCTATGGATATTTTAGCACCCAAGATCGGCGAAATTATCGGCGGTTCCCAACGGGAAGAACGATTAGATGTATTAATCCAAAGAATGCAGGAACAGGGAATGAATCCCGATGATTTGTGGTGGTATTTAGATCTGCGTCGCTACGGTTCCGTTCCCCACGCTGGTTTTGGTTTAGGATTCGAGCGTCTGGTACAATTCATGACGGGAATGACCAATATTCGCGATGTGATTCCTTTCCCCCGTACCCCTTTAAGTGCCGACTTTTAGAATGATGTCTAGGATCGACGGGAGAAAAGAGGAATGTAAATATTTATTAAATTGTAGCTTAGGCTACAGACTTGAAGTAGAAAATGTGCCTTGTTTTGTTGTCCTCCTTCTGTCTTGGGTTGGGCTATTGCTTGACCTGACTGCGAGAGAGTGCGATCGCAATGTATCTAAGTTAACTCATTTTGCTGAAAATTATGCCAGGAATCTTGACGCATTTGTTCAATAACTTCGGGATATTTTTCCAGATCTTCTAAGGAGTTTAAAGGTGGATAAACTACTCGATCTTTTCTTTCATTTACCTTATCTACATAAGCATAAAAAGCTTCGTCATCCTCACGATGAGATAATACATAACTTTTTAATTCTTGAGAGGTCATAGTTTTAAAATTAGGTTTTTGATTCATTTTATCCATTGTCCATTAGGTTTAATTTCAATCTCAATACCTTCAACAATTAACATGAAAATATTTTTAGTACGCTCATCCAATCTTATTAAGTTAATTGGTAAATAAAACCTTGTTGCCCAACAAGATAGGGTATAACATTGTAAGAGTTGTGCAAGTGTCGGAATATTTTTCCCTGCCAAAACCGAACGAATGACACTAATTATAACAAAATAGAGAATCTGCTTCAACAACTTCGAGACAGAGATGAACGCAAAGACGAATCCGACATACCGCGCCACAATAACTCAAGGAAGAGGATAGTTCGTCTGAGAAGCAGTAAAACAACGGAAAACACCTGAGACTCCCTGCTCTGTAAACCCCTAAGCTAGGGAGAGAAATATAAAGATTTATTAAATTGTAATTTTTAATACAGTTGTGGGGGGAATGTGTGTTGTTTTTTTGTCGGCCATTGGTGTCCTTCAAATCATTCTAATGATAGATTCCCCCGGCAACAGGTGTTGTCTATTATGGCTCAAAAGTTGCCTTTGGTGTTGGGTTGGGCTATCACTCTGTCACTTAATCCAACCCACACCGGGGCTACAAGAATGGAGTTTAAAAAATATCATGAAACAGACAAATCTACTAGGCTGGTTAATTGGCTCTTTTGGCGTTGTTGGGATTGTCGGGATGCCAACTATCGCATCCGCCGGAAGTCTGACTCCCGCTACTTTTTCTGCGAATCTTGGCATAGGGGATATGGTCACGGTCTCAAAGACAGTTACTACAGATCTAATGCCTACGACCCTTGATGTTTTCTTCCTATCGGATACCACAGGCAGCATGGGCTCTGTCATTGACAAAGTAAAAGCCAGTGCCAATGATTTGCTAACACAAATTCTGGCTGCGTACCCTAACACTCAATTTGCCGTAGGGAACTATAAGGGCGATCCCTGTGAAAGTGCAGGGGGTATTCCTCCAAACTGTTATGCAGGCAGCGACCCTTATAATTATCAACTGCAACAAGCCATCACTAATAACACGTCTCTTGTTACCAATGCGATTAATGCTTGGGCTGCGGACGGAGGTGGCGATGCTCCTGAAGCTAATTTCTACGCTTTGCAGCAACTGGCTGCTTCTTCTGCGACAGGCTGGCGCCCTGAAGCGGCTAAATATGCCATCTGGTTTGGTGATTATCCTAGTCACGAGGAGACAACCACAATAAACGAAGCGATCACCGCTTTAAAAGCACGAGGAGTGACTGTTTTAGCATTCAACAGTAGTGGACCTGGGACTGGGATTGATGATGGTGCTGCTTACGGATACACTAATTTCCAATCCAGTACGATTGCAAGTGCTACTAATGGCACTCATGACGACAACTTCTACATTGTTCCTCAAGCAGCTGTCGTTACTACCGTTCTTAATGCCCTAAGTACGGCGACTTCAACTATTGATATCAATCCGACGACTGTTGGTGATACATCAGGACTGAGTATCCTCTTTAACTGCACCGATCCTCTGGGCTGCACTAAAGTTCCTGGGGGAGAAAGCCGTACCTTTGACATGAAGATTACGGGGCTACTCCCAGGAGTATATAATTTCCAAACGTTGGTTCCGGGGGTAACTGGTGCAATTGAAAACGATAAGATTACTGTAAGTGTTCCAGAACCTACCTCCACCTTAAGCCTCCTCGCCCTCGGCACTCTCGGCGCAGCTTCAACCCTCAAGCGCAAACTAAAACCCTCTAAATCCACTGAAAAAGAAACCACAAAAGTAAGCTAAATTGAACACCAAAAATCCAATAAATGCCCCCTTCATTCAGTAAATTGAGGGGGTTTTATTTTTTGTCCATGTTTCTATTTATTAATTTTTGTGATTTAATGGCAATTTTTACATCAATATCGTCAAATTCAATGAGTATTGTGATTTTGTGCTATAATGGAGGTCTGTCAAAAGTAAAAAAACAATCAATTACCATGAATAGCAAGACAGAAATCACTATTCAAGTTCCTTTAGAAATTGCTAGATATTACGCTAAAATCAACCCCAATGACCGAGCAAATATAGAAAATAAATTAACTAAAACTATTCAATTAGAATTAGAAAAGTATCGTCAAAAAGCAGGAGCTAGATTATCAACAATTATGGATCGAGCTAGTGATGAAGCAGAAGCTAACGGATTAAATCCAGAGATTTTAGCGTCTATCTTAGAACAAGATGAATAAACCCCGATTTGTTTTTGATGCTAATGTAATTGTTAGTGCTTTTTTATTTAAAAACAGTCCACCTCGTTTGGCGTTAGAAACTGCTAAGAATCAGGGCATAATTATCCTGTCTGAGACGGTTATTGATGAACTTAGTAACGTTTTATCTCGTTCTAAATTTGACCGCTATTTAGCTAAATCAATTCGCCAAGAGCTATTAGAAACATTAGTAGAAGCATCTTTATTAGTGCAACCGTCAGAATCTATCGATGAATGTCGAGATGCCAAGGATAATAAATATCTAGAGTTAGCGATTAGTGGTCATGCTGAATCTCTTATTACAGGGGATGAAGATTTGCTAGTCTTGAACCCATTTAGAAACATTAAAATCATCACTGTGTTAGAATTTTTGGATACTGATTCCGTCAGTTGATGGGGTTTAGTTTTTTGCCCACTTTCCTTGCTACACTAAGATTAAGACATAACTCAAGACCTATCTGAATGAGTCGGATAAGTCTTTACAGCGCTCTTAGAAGTTAAAGACTCATCAGCATTAAATCAATAAATGCCCCCTTCATTCAGTCAGTTGAGGGGGTTTGGTTTTTTTATATCTCTTTTTTGGCAATAGATGCTATAATGAAAGGCCACTCTTTAAGATTGCTTGATCGATCGTGGACTTTGAGATTATCAGCGATATTACGAATATCGAGATTATTGCCACAGGAACAGGAATTCGTAATCGGGAACGGTTGCAAAAACAGTATGGCAAAGG
>NZ_JADEXI010000268.1:0-6156 GCF_015207185.1 Microcystis sp. LEGE 08355
TGAAGGCGCAGGGGAAGAGTAGTAAACCAGACCAACCGATGAAGACGAAACGGTCTCTTTTGAGCCAGTCATCGAGAGCATCAAACAGCCCTCTTTCTGGGGCGCGTCCGACAGCAATGGTCATGGGGGTTTTCTCCGAAAAATGTATATTATTGCTAAGATTCCGCGCTCTCTTCTCCATCTATCCGAGCAGGCCAGCAGATGTGTTGAAGAATTGTGAGAAATCTTTACTTTTCTTAACTTACACTATATTGGAAAAAATGACCAATATTTTTTAGGTCGATCTTAAGAAAATCTAAAATTTTTCCAGGAGACCACTTGCTGGGCGTTGCGGGGGGAGACCACTTCGTGCGCGTTGCGGGGGGATTTGGGGAGATGGGGAGATATTCCGCCTCAATTGCTTGGTATTGTCGTCTTCACGTCTTGAGTGGAATGCTAGACCCCTCTGTGCGGTAATTATCCCCAAATTGAGGTGATTAAAGCGCACGGTGCGGTATTTAGGTTTTATTTAGGGGGTTTTAGACCGATGGAAGTGGGATAGTAGGATGGAGAGGGTTGCTAGACGGCAGGGAGTAGTATAATTGATGGCTGGGCTGAACAAGAAGGAGAATTCATGTACAAAGATGATATTCTGAACCTGATAAAGCAATCACCACTTGAGATTGATACTGAAATACAAATGACTGGAAAGCCCCCAACAATGGCTAACTCCGAATTTCTCACGAACAAGGAACAGGGTGATTGGGCTGAAACAATCGTCTTTAAGGCAGTCAATGAATATTCTGGTGATTATTTTGCTGTTAAATATGGGCGTTCCGAATCAATAGCCGCAGGTGATGATGGATTTGCTGATTTTTATATGGAATATCAGAGCGAACTTAATGCGATAGGTAAGAGGCCAGATATCCTGATATTTAAGGTCAGAGACTTTCCAGATGGAAGTATTGACATTGAAAATGATCAGCACATAAGACAGGCTGTGGCTGCGATTGAAGTAAGATCAAGTTCTTTTTTAGCAGACAAATATGCGGCATTCATGAGGGACAGACAAGATCGGGCCATTAAAAAATGCGACGAAATTAGACGAGACATAATCAATACCGACCTTGGTGATCTATTAAGGCGAAAAAACCAGACAATTTACAATCTAATGTCAAATGCTACAGATGACACCTTTAGAGAATTAGACTTTCGTTGTCCGTCATGGTCATCAACAAAAGAGTTAAAAAATCTAACGGAATTACTGAAGAATCTCAAAGAAAATATAAAAATACTGCACAAACGCGATTATTTGGGCATTACACCAAAAATCGAAGATGTTGCCTTGGTCAACAGGTGGATCCAGAAATATAATGTCAAGCATTTTTATCTACAAGTATTTTTTGACAAGGCATATATAATATCATTTAAAGATATTTTGGCACTGGTCTCAAACGATAACAATGATGGAAATAATTTTTCAATAGAAAGAGATGTAAAAAATCAAGGTAAAACTACGATCAAGATCAATGGGCAAATTGGAAAAGAAGTCCTTGGAAAAATTGATATGCCTGAACATAAATCGGCTCTGAAAGAATTAGACAGGGGGCGTCTGCTTTTTTATGTCACTTTTGCAGGCGGCAAGGGATACCTTGATAATAAAATATTTCTAAGGGATGTTATTAATGCGTGAGTTAAAATATATAGCTGAAACTCCACTTAATCATAGGAAAGATTACGGCCAGTTTTTTACACCTATGTGCGTTGCTCGCCTCATGGTACAGTGGGTTTTAAAAGATAATCCAGAAACAGTATTAGACCCAGCGTTTGGCTTAGGCGTTTTTTATGATGAAGCAATAAAAATACCTTCAGGTAATCAAGTACATTTCATTGGATATGAGATTGATAGAAATATATTTGAGTTTCTCAATCGTAATGGTGACAGTCCTTATTTGAGAGTTATCAATAGTGATTACCTCGAAGCTGAAACTGAAAATTTTGACGGTATCATCTGTAATCCACCATATATGCGATTTCAGAAATTTCTTAAGCGTCATGATATATTACCAAAAATTGAAGAAAAAATAGGGAAGAAACTTATTGGTTACTCTAATATCTCTTCCCTATTCCTTGTCAAGTCTTTAAGAGAACTTAAAATCAATGGTAACTTGGCGTATATTATGCCTTTTGAGTTTTTTAATACTGGCTACGGAAAAGAAATCAAAAAAAGTCTCCTTGAAAATCATTTATTGAAGCAAATAATAATCTTTGCCAATGAAAAAGAAATTTTCCCAGAGGCAACGACAACCGTTTGTGTGCTTCTTTGTAAAAATGACGGAAAAAAAGAAACCATTAAAATTTTACAGATTAAAAAAAGTGATGAAATAGATAAAATATCTGATATTAGTAAATTCTATCAGTGGGAAATCGAACCATCGAATTTACCATATAACAAAAAGTGGACACCTATTATTTCATCATTGTTCACTGAACAAGTATCTCCAAATGGCTTCTGTAAGTTGTCCCTATACGGTACGTTTACGAGAGGTATTGCTACTGGCGCAAATGAATTTTTTGCGTTAAAAAAATCAAAAATTGAGCAACGGAAGTTGAGTGATAACAATATTTGTAAGTGTATTACAAAAAGCTATCAAATCCGCAAAGCAGTATTTACTGAGCATGATTTTAATATACTATACAATGAGGATAAGCCAGTCCATTGTTTAGATGTAAAAGACCACGACAACTCTGAAATACGAAATTACATAAAAGAAGGCGAAAAATTGGGATACCATGAGAGGTATCTTACAAAAACAAGGAACACCTGGTACAAAATTGAAAAGAGAAAACCGGCTCCAATTTTATTCGGTGTCTTTAGCAGGGGCAGGTTAAAAGTAATACGCAATTTCACAACAGCAATAAATTTTACCTGCTTTCATTCCTTTTATCCAAATCAATTCGGACAACAATTTATTAATAAATTGTTTGTGTATTTACTGAGTGATATTGGACAGGAAATAATAAAAATCAATCAACGAAGTTATGGTGATGAATTAGACAAGTTTGAACCAAGGGATTTGAATGATAGCTTATGTCCAAGCCAGAAACAATTTGAGATGATCAGTGATGAAGATGCTGAAGAAGTAATTAGTATTGCACAAAATGATCACCAAAAAGCAATTCTAATGAGTAATGCTCTGATCAAAAGACTTATGGACTCCCAACAATGCGCTGCACTGGACGGCAATTCCGCTGCGCTCCATAGTGCGATCGCCGATCTGGTTGGGTGCGTTCCCTGATGCAACTCCTAATTACTCCGCCAATAAATTCCTGGGAACGCACCAAGATTATGGACTTTGAGCAAGCGATCGCAGCTTGAGGGTGCGTTCCCCGAAGCCTTTGGGTTTTGCCAACCAGATTTGGACAGAACTATAATGACAATTGTACTTAACCATGTACAACTCTGATGAGCGTCAACATTGTCAACTTTAGTGAAGCCCGAAAAAACTTTAAATCTGTAATAGATACAGTAGCCAATGATAAAAACTGTACTTTCATTGTCAGAGGAGATACAGAAGATGTTGTTATCATGTCTAAAAGTTATTATGACAGTCTGATGGAAACAGTTTATCTCTTAAAATCTCCGGCTAATGCTCAACATTTGCAAGAAGCGATCGCAGAATATCAAGCAGGTAAAACACAAGAACATGATTTAATCGATGCGTAAGTTGGCTTGGGGTAGTAAAGCATGGAAAGATTATCTTTATTGGCAATCTCAGGACAAGAAAACCCTGAAAAGAATCAATCTGCTGATCCAAGATACTCTATCCAATCCCTTTGAAGGAATCGGTAAACCTGAACCCTTGAGAGAGAATTTGTCAGGTTTTTGGTCCCGTACGGATGAAGCTAATCGTCTTGTCTATGTTGTCGATGATCATTATCTAACAATTATTTCCTGTCGCTATCATTACCAAGATTAGCCATCGCTGTAGCTGTAGGGTGCGTTCCCCACGAAAACGCCTAATTACTCCGTCAATAAATTCCTGGGAACGCACCAAGATTTGTTAGCGCTCCCCTTATCTATTCATGTCATAATTATTTTGTATTCTGGTCAGCCTAGAAATTATGTATCGGTTATGAACACATTTACTGCTGTTGTAGAAAAAGAGTGTAGGGTGTAGGGTGTGGGGTGTAGGGAAAGAAACCTCTTTCATCTGTGGGGGTGAAAATTTTTTCATCAGGACTGACTCCTGACTTCTAAAATATTAACAATGTTTTCCTAGTATTTTTGCAGAAACTTTTGGAAATTATATCTGTCAAGTTGTTTCAATATCTGAACATCTACATATTTACCTATGTCTCCTATTGCTCAAGGTATTCCAGGATTACCAGATTTAACACATCCTGAGGAATTAATCAAGTTTGGTACGCAACTAATTCAAGGTTCACTATTGTTTGCGTTTTTAATTGTAGCTTTGGGAGTTGCGATCGCTCTCATCAGTTTTTCTCTGAGACGCAATACCAGCGAACAAGCTGTTTTCTTTGGGGAATGGTCGATTCGTTATTCCCAACTTCTCAAAGAACTACAACATTTAGCCCTAATTTTAATTTTAGTAGTTACGGGATTTTTCCTCACTTCTACTTTAAGCAACCGTTACCATTACTGGGAACAAGCAAAAGTAGCACAAGTAGCGGAAAGTGTCGCAGGTGATAAATTAGAACAAATTGCGCCCCAAGTGCGTTACATCGTCGAAGAACCTTATAGCTATACTACTCAAGTTAACGGCAAAATAGTCAAGGTGACAGATAAACAAAAAGTTACTCGCTATTTAAACGTAGCAGGTTCAAACATTCAAGTTAAAATTGACCAAAGTGTAAACGTGCAAAGTCGCAGTGCCATTTATCTTATAGATTACACTGCTGATTATAAAATTGTCAATTCACTAAGTGATGTTAATAGTTTTTTCTTTGAAGCACCACCACCCTTAGGCTACTCCTTACTTTCTAGTTATAAAGTAGAAAGAGATGGAACAAGATTAAAACAAATAAACCCTGGAGATTATGGTTTTCCCTTGCAGTTAGAACCAGGACAAGAAACCACAATTAAAGTTAGCTATCAAGCACAAGGTGGACCACGTTGGGTTTATAATGCCACTGATCAATTACTTTCTCAATTTCGCCTCACAACAATTGCTAATTTTAGAAATGCTGATTTTGCTAGTGGGATAGTTCCTCATGAAATTAAAAGTGATGGTGACAGTACCGAATTTACTTGGATATTCGATGAGAATGTTTCTGTTAGAAATCCCTTTGGTGTATTTACTGCCACCAAACCAATAGGAAAAACTGGGATTATGCCCCGGTTATTACTGTTAGCACCAGCCTTGTTTTTGTGGTGGATATTGCTTTTATATTTGTCCCTACCCATGAGTTTAAAAAATTTGGCGATTGCTGCGGGTATTTTCTTTGCTTGCTTATTAACTTTAACCTATCTGGCGCGAGTAATGAATGCAGAAATAGCTTGGTTGATCATATCCTTGATTTTACTCGGTTTCATCTATGGTTTAGGTGCAAATCGTCACGCTGCTTTAGCCGCCATTATTTGTACTATTGCTGGAGCAATTTTACCAGTATTTGCATTATTAATTCCCTTTAGTGGTTTAACCTTGAGTTTAGCAGGTTTGTTATCAGTCGGGTGGTTAGCAATACATCATTGGTAGGGAGTGTTTAACCTGAGAGGGGGACAAGCCAGCTAGAAGGTAGTGCGATCGCCGTTCTTGTAGGTTGGGTTGAGGAACGAAACCCAACAAAATATCCCTTATGGGATGATTATAATTAATTGTGTGGAGTTCTATGATCGGGGGTTGTGCTTCAAGACATTTAATCCAACCTACAAACTATTTTGGCGTTGCTGATTTTAAGTATGAATCACCTCCTAGGCAATTTTCAAAACCTAGGACTATAGGACTTACGCATTGACAGGATCGACCAAATATGAGGTATGGGTTTCGGGCATTTTAACGGGATTTTTTGATGACTTTTCAGCGATCGCTATCGATCAGAAGTTAATCGCCAAAAGTCTGAAACGACGGATTTTCCTTCATACACATCATGGTGAATTTGTACAGTGCGTAACTCCTAGACTAAACTAACTTGCGGATATGTGCAGAATTAGGA